>CADBYQ010000175.1 GCA_902798865.1 Pseudoselenomonas ruminantium
GGTTTAAGGTGCAATCTTGGAAAGGTTGTGTGGGAGCAATTCCACCGTGGGTTCGAATCCCATCCCCTCTGATGCGGGCTGTGATTGACTTTGTCAAATCACAGCCCGCTTGTTTTATAATAAATATAAGAAGAAATAGGTCGGTTTTACTAAATCGGCAATAAAATTTTTGTTGGCAGCGGCAGTTCTGTTTGCAGATTGCTTAACAGCGAGGCAAACGCTGGCAGAATAAACACTGTCATAAAAATCAATACCACCAATGCGGTCGCTCCGATAATCGCAGGATACAGCAGCACGGATTTCAGCTGCTCCCGATTCTTAACCATCTGCGCCAAAAAATCTGCCAAACGGCTGAAGGTTTCCTCCAAAGTCCCCGCACGTTCACCGGCAGATACCAACTGGACTATCCGCGGTGAAAAACAATGACTCTCCTCCATTGCTGCCGATAAAGATTTCCCTTTGAGTACCTGTTGATAAAGCTCCGTGAGCAAGCGGGTATAGCTTCCCTGCCTGCCACCGGTCAGCAGCGATTTTAGTGCCTCATGGACGGGAATTCCCGCACTTAACAGTACAGACATCTGCCGAAAAAAGAGAGCAATTTGCGTATCATCCACAGCTTTAGCGAAAAATTTCGTTTCCTCGAAGTAGTCTTTTATCCCCTTTTTATTCTTACCGTTACTTGCCAGCGCCGTTATCCACAAGCCTTGCCGCCGTATCTTATGCGCCGCTTCCTGACGGCTGCCTGCTTCGATTTCCCCTTGATAATGTTCGCCCTGACGATTATATGCTTCATAATAGTATGTCATAATAACCTCACTATTGCTTACAGAGCTTGTCACAGACAGCCCCGTCAATTCGTCCCGCCTGCCAAAGTCTTTGGGCATCCATTGCTAAAGTCTGCATTCCAACAGCCTGCTGACTAAGCATTACCGAAACCAGCTGATTATACTTTCCCTGCCGAATTAAGCTGCGCACGGCCGGATTCGCCAACAGTACCTCAGTAACAGCCGTCCGCCCGCCACCGGCAGCAGGAACCAGACGCTGCGCAAATATTCCCTGCAGAACTTCTGCCAACAGACTGCGCAAGCTCGACTGTTCTTCTAACGGAAACATTCCTTCCATGCGCAAAACGGCCTCGGCAGCACTGGCGCTATGCAAAGTCCCCAACACCAACATCCCTGCAGAAGCTGCCGCAAGTGCTGTAGCCAGCGTATCATAGTCTCTTATCTCGCCCACCAAAACAAGGTCAGGCATTTCACGAAGGCTCCCTTTTAACGCATGGCCAAATGAATAAAAATCAGTCCCCAGTTCCCGCTGACTGATAAAACATTTATCCGGATAAAAAACATATTCGATTGGGTCTTCCAAGGTGACGATATGATATGGCTTTTCGTGATTAAGCTCCTCGATAAAGGCTGCAAGCGTTGTTGACTTGCCAGAACCTGTTCTTCCCGTCACTAAAATCAGACCTTGAGCGATTCCCTTCATCTTCTGCCAGGCTTTTGGCGCCCCCAGCTCTGCCAGACTCGGAATCCTCTCCGGCAACAGACGAAAAGCTAAAGCCAGACAGCCCTGCTGATAATAGGCATGGACCCTGAACCGCCTGCCCGCAAAAATCCAGGACAAATCGATTTCTCGTGTCTTTGCCAAATGCTCTCGTTGACCATCATTCAGGATAACCGAACAAATTTCTTTCATGACAGGCTCTGTCAGCGGGCGGCTGTCCATAGGCGTCAATATACCCAAGCATCGCATATGCGGCTTTTGCCCCACCGTTAAGTGGATGTCTGAAGCTTCCGCTCTAATTGCTTTGCAGACAAGTTCATGCCAGTCTATGTCAGAACACATAGAACATCACCTCTAATGTCCGTACATATAATACATTTACATTATATTTCTTCTACATGAATGACGTAAAACCTGCAAATCTCTTTTTATTTTATCAGTTGGTAACTTTTTCCCAGTAATTAATTCGAATAATATCCCCCGGTTTAAGTTCCCTGGTCATAAGCCAATTATTGATTTCCCTGATGCCTTCACGAAATTCATTGATGTCCCGAACTCCGTAGGTATTCTTCTGTATGTATTTTTGAGCAATACTATCTAAAGTATCACCTTTCTGTACTTCGTAGGAAACATGAACCACAGTCCAGGTGCGATGGTCTATTTCTGCAGCCTCGCTAACGCTCCCTACACAGACCAACAAAACCGCCATCAATGCAATAACCATTTTCTTCATCATCTTTTCCTCCTGGTTTTTCTCAATAAGCCACTCTAACAGATAATCCGCCCTTCCTTTAGGAATATATACGTACCAGGCAATATAACATTACAAATTTTTTTACAAATCCCCCAAACGATATGTTTTACTTTATTAAAATAAAAGACATTCACATTAAAATATGATAAAATAATATACAATGCTGTTTTAATTGTTCTGCACAACAGTAATAATCGATTTAGGGAGGCATACCTTATGTTAAGCAGAAGAAATTTTTTACAATGGTTACTCGCAGGTGGCATAACTGTTGCCATTGATGGACTTCCCGGAGTGAAAGCCCTGGCTTCAACAGGAGATACGACACAGCTTACCATTCTGGGCACCAGCGATGTCCATGGACGTTTTATGCCCTGGGACTACGCTACGGATACGGAGGATCGTTCTGGCAGCTTAGTACAGCTATATACCGCTATAAAAAAGATTCGACAGGAAAATCCTAATGTTATCTTAGTCGATTGCGGCGATTCTATTCAGGACAATAGTGTAGAACAATTCAACACCCAACCGCATCAACCCATGATTGTTGCCATGAATGAAATGAACTACGATACCTGGACCATGGGCAATCACGAATTCAATTTCGGTTTGGATGTCCTCAAGCATGTTACCGACCAGTTCAAGGGCAAAAAACTATGCGGCAACGTATATTATGAAAATGGACAGCGTTATCTTCCGGCCTATGCCATCATCGAGAAGGCCGGCATAAAAATTGGCATCATCGGCTTGAACACCCCAATGATCACAGAATTTGAAAAAGATACCGACCACCTGAAGGGCGTAACGGTAACCAACCCCACCACAGAAACACACAAGATTATCGAAGAATTAAAAGGCAAAACCGACATCCTGATTGGCGTTATGCATATGGGACTGGAAAATGAAAATAACCGGCCCGATACCAGTGTCACCGATATTGCCAATGCCAATCCTGAACTTACGGCCATTGTCGCCGGCCATATGCACAAAAACGTCAGCAGCGCTACAGTAAATGGTGTATTAATTTCCGAACCCTACAAATACGGCCAGGCCCTTACCCGTATCGATTTAACATTGTCCCGCAAGGATAATCGTTGGGAAGTCATCGATAAGAAGGCGCAAACAATCCCCATGAAAAACTATGACAGCGATGGCCGATTAGTGGAAATTCTTGCTCCCTTCCATCTTGCAGCCCGCAAAACAGCCAATGAAGAAATCGGCAAAATCACAGGCATGAACATGGTGCCGGAAGATTCTATGCCGGGCATTAGCGAAGTACAAATAACCGATACACCGCTGACTCATTTTTTCAACGAGGTACAGCTTTACTACAGTGGCGCCGATGTAACTTCTGTCATCATCAGCCGGGATAACGCCCAAATGGCCGTAGGACCGGTACGCCGCAAAGATATCGCCTTCAATTACCAATATACAGGCGGTGAAACCACGGTGTATGAAATCACAGGCAAAGACCTGCGTACTTACATGGAATGGTCCGCAGCCTATTTCAACCAAAAACAGCCAGGTGATATCGCCCCCAGCTACAACCCTGCCCGCCGTGCTTCCAAATACAGCACAAATGATATTTTCGGCGGTGTAAATTATGTGATTGACTTAAATGAGCCAGTAGGCAGCCGCATCAAAAATCTACGTCTCAGCCGTACCGGAAAAACAATTAAAGATACCGATAAAATCAAGCTCGGCATGAACGCCTATCGCATGAACCAGTTCACAGCTAAAGGCGGTATCTTTGAAGGTCAGCACTTCAAGCAACTATGGACCAGCATCGAGGCCTTTGGCGAAAATGAAGGAACTATCCGTAATATGTCCATCCGCTACATAAAAGACGTCAAAAAAGGCGTGCTGGATGTCAAACCGGTAAACAACTGGCATCTCGAAGGATTTGACCGGAATTCTGAAACCTACCAAAAAGCCGCAAAATTGCTGCGTGAAAAGAAAATTACACTCCATAATTCTGCTGATGGAAAATATACCAACATTGCTTCACTGAACGAAAAAGATATTGCTACCCTGTAATCCATCAGCAAAAGAGGAGGACTTAACGCCATTGTTAAGCCCTCCTCTTTTCTTGATACCAGTTTTATTCCGGATAAAAAACCAAACCACGGTCCTGTAAACGCTCTCTTAGCGCTTTCATAAAGTTGTGGCCGGGGTCAATCTTCTCTGAACGATACCCCGCCACTTTTTCGATGTATAAGCCGCTTTCTCTGGCAGCAACCTGCTGATAATGACCAAATACATAGTGGATTGTCGGATATTTTTCCTGTAAATATAAGATTAAGTCGATATTCGCCTCTAATTGTGCATCCGTCAAATCCTCAGCTCCGCCAACGCCGCCCACATTTTCAATCCCAATAGCACACCAGTTATAGCCTATGATATGCCGATTAAGCGCTGTTTCCGGAGTTAGCCGGAAAATTTGTCCCTCTTTGGAAACCAAAAAATGCGATGCTACATTCAGTGTTCCATCTCCTCTGGATTCGTTATAAAAATGGTTATATGCAGATTCCCATAGAACCACTCATCCCA
>CADBYQ010000176.1 GCA_902798865.1 Pseudoselenomonas ruminantium
GGATTCCCTTTTTGCCCTTCTGTTTGACAAAATGTGCCCCCAGCATTTCATAGGCGTGATAATTCGTTCCCTGATGAAACAGGTAACGGTCAAACTCGCTCAAATCCGATGTTTTCAAAGTAATCCCCCTTGGCTTTTTACGAAATGCGGACCGGTTTTACATGCCAGATTTCATTTGCGTATTCGTCAATGGTACGGTCAGAGGAGAACTGACCGGAGTTAGCGATATTCATGGCCGAGGATTTCAGCCAGCCCAGCTTATCCTTGTAACGGCGCATGATTTCCTCATGAGCACCGGCATAAGCGCTCAAATCCTTCATGATGAAGAATTCGTCGTTGCCGTGGATGAGGTAATCGTAGAGCGAATGGAAGTCGCCATAGCTGCCGTCGATGAGCTGGTTGACCACCAGACGTACCATGCTGTTGGTGTTGTACTCATCCCATGCCGAGTATGCGCCGGTCATGTAATAGGTGAGTACATCTTCTGCCCGCAGGCCGAAGATTACGCAGTGGTCATCGCCGCCCTGGTCGCCGCCAACTGCTTCGCGGATTTCCACGTTAGCGCCATCCATGGTACCGAGTGTGATGGCACCATTCATCATGAACTTCATGTTGCCGGTACCGGAGGCTTCCTTGGAGGCCGTGGAAATCTGTTCGCTGACATCGGCTGCCGGATAAACGATTTCACCGATGGAGACACCAAAGTTTTCAATGAAGACAATCTTCATCTTATCCTTGATGGTCTTATCGTTGTTGACCTTTGCCGCGACAGCGTTAATCAGGCGGATGGTTTCCTTCGCGATGTAGTAACCCGGTGCAGCCTTGCCGCCAAAGATATAGGTGGTCGGATACATATCAAAGCCCTTGTCGTTCTTGAGACAATGATACTGATACATGATGTGGAGAATATTCATCAGCTGACGCTTGTAGGAATGAATACGCTTCACCTGAATATCAAAGATGGTATCCGGGTTAAGTTTGATAAGATTATGTTCCAGAATATACTGTGCCAGAGCTTCCTTGCGCAGATGTTTGATTTTGCCCAGCTCCGCGAGGAACGGCTTGTCGTTTACATAGTCGTTCAAAAGGTCCAACTGTTCCGGATAGCGGTGCCAGCGGCGGCTGCCCAATGTCTCATCGATGAGGCCAGCCAGTTCCGGATTCGCGCCCATCAGCCAGCGGCGATGCGTGATGCCGTTGGTCTTGTTGTTGAACATCTTCGGATTGTATTCGTAGAAATCATGCAGCGTAGATGCCTTCAGAATATCGGTATGAATCTTGGCCACGCCGTTGACGCTGTGACCGCCGACAATGGCCAGGCGTGCCATATGCACCATGCCATTTTCGAGGATGGACATGGCCTGTACCTTGGCATCGTTGTTCGGATAGCGGTCGCGCACATCTTCGAGATGACGGCGGTTGATTTCCTCGATAATCATGTAGACGCGCGGCAGAAGTTCCTTGAACATATCCACCGGCCAGGTTTCGAGTGCCTCCGGCATGATGGTATGGTTTGTGTAGGCGATGGTATTCTTGGTGATAGCCCAAGCTTCGCTCCATTCCAGACCGTATTCATCAATCAGGATGCGCATGAGTTCGGCTACAGCTACAGCCGGATGCGTATCGTTGATATGGATGGCAATCTTCTGGCTCAGGTCGCGAATCTTCATGCCCGTCTTGACATAGTGACGTACAATGCTCTGCACGCCGGCAGACGTCATGAAGTATTCCTGAATCAGGCGCATCTTGCGGCCTTCCCAGGTGCTGTCATCCGGATAGAGATAACGGGTAATACTCTCGACGAACAGGCGGTATTCGTTCTTCTGACGAATCTGCTCCTGCGTGAGATAGCCATAATCGGAGAAGTCACGGTTAACTTCTGCATTCCAAAGGCGCAGATTGTTGACCGTGCTGTTATGATAGCCAACGATAGGCACATCGTAAGGAACAGCCATAACCACCATGGGGTTCTCATGTACCAGCTTCAAGCTGCCGTCCGGCATTTCCTTCATATAAGCATTGCCGTAGAACTTGACATCCACGGCCTTATCCGGCTTGCGATATTCCCAGGCAAAGCCGTTCTTCAGCCAGTTGTCGGGGATTTCTACCTGGTTGCCGTCAATGATTTTCTGCTCAAACAGACCGTACTGATAACGGATGGAGCAGCCATGGCCCGGCAGATGATGTGCCGCCATGGAATCGATGAAGCAGGCAGCAAGACGGCCCAGACCGCCGTTGCCCAGACCCGCATCGGGTTCCTCTTCGTAAACCTTGTCCAGGTTCAGCTTGAAGTCGCCCAGCGCTTCCTTAACCGCTTCCTCAATGCCCAGATTGATCAGATTGGATTTTAAGAGACGGCCCATCAAAAACTCAATGGAGAAATAATAAATCTGCTTTTCCTCACGTTCCATGTAGGCCTTGTTGGTCTTGATCCAGTTTTCCGAAATATACATCTTGGCCACAGCGGCTACGGTCTGATAGATTTCGTTTTCCGTCAGCTCGTCCAGCTCGCGGCCCCACATGATATGTGCAGCATTGATGAACCTGGCTTTCAGGTTCTCCTTAATTTTTTTAAACTCTGCATCATTAGCATTCGTTTTCTTCTTTGCCAAAAAAAACACTCCCTTTTTTCAGCCTCAACACAACAATAAAGGCCGTCATAACTTGGTTCTATGCCCGTTACAGGCATATTGCCTCATTACAACGGCCTTACTAAATATCAGATTACGACGTTCTTCGTGATGATCAGCGGGTAATTATTGGCCCCTTTAAGCCATTTTTCCTTCGAAATAACCACGTTTTTGTCGCAGATGACATTTTCCACCAAGGAACCATCCTGTATATCACATTTCTGCATGATAATGGAATTCTTGATTTTTACGCCCTTGCCTACGGTGACACCACGGAATAAAATGCTGTTTTCGACCTCGCCGCGAATAACGCAGCCATTGGCAATCAGCGAATTTTTAACCTTTGCTGTCTCCTTATATTGAACTGGTACTTCATCCTTGCCTTTGGTGTAGATGGAATTTTGGCCCATGAAGAGCTCCTCCCAAACCTCCGGCTGCAGAAGATCCATATTCGCCTTGTAATACGCGGTGGTCGAATCCACATGGGCAACATAGCCATCGTGCTCACAAGCATAGATATTATACTCGGAAGCCCGACGAATAATGCCGTCCATCAGGAGGTCCTGACCGCCATGCTCATAGGTATAACGCACCAGTTCAACGAAAATGCGTTTCTCAATGAGGTAAACGCTCATTGCTACCTTGGAGCCATCATAAATGGCCGGCTTTTCGGCCATGTCCGTTACCAGTCCGTTCTCTGCTGTCTCTAAGACCACGTTGCGGCCCGGCTGCTCTTCCTTTGCCGTGTAGTACACCATCGTGATATCCGCCGAGGTGTTCTGATGGAAGCGCAGCATCTGGGAGAAGTCTACGTTATAAACGAAACTGCCGCTGGTCAGGAGTACATATTTCTGGCTGCTATGCTCGAAGAAATCCAGATTATGATAAAAATTCTTCAAATCGCCTTTACGGATGCTCTCTTCTTCACTTGGGGACGGCAGGTAGAACAGGCCGTCATGACGACGGGCCAAATCCCAATCCTTACCGGAACGAAGATGATCCAGCACGGAACGCGGCTTGTCCGGGAGCATAACGCCCACGTTCAGAATCCCGGAATTCACCATGCTCGACAGCGCAAAGTCAATCAGACGATACCGGCCTGCAAACGGCATGGATTCCACAGCTCGCTTATCCGTAAGTTCACGAATTAATTTATTATCTTCTTGAAGATTAATAATCCCCATTACATCTTTCAATTTCTTCCACTCCTTGCTGTATCTAGGCTGTAACGATAGGGAAAGGCTCAGCCGGCCTGTTTGCCGCTGGCCTCTGCTTCAACGGTTTCGCCTTCGGCTACTACCGTGATAGCGCCCAGCTGTCCCGTAACTTTTGCACCGGCAGCTACTTCGCAGTTCTGTGCCAGGATGGCGTAATCCACCACAGCGCCATCACGGATAACCGTGGACGGCATGATGACGGAATTGGTTACCTTTACGCCCTTGCCGATGCGCACACCCGGGAAGATAACGGAATTTTCCACTTCGCCGAGTACCATGGAACCTTCGCTGATCATGGAGTTCTTTACTTTGGCATCCGGGCCGATGTAATGCGGCGGCATGGACTCATTGGAGGAATAAATTTTCTTCTCTCCCTTGAGGTCAAACGGCGGCTGGTCCTGCAGCAGGTCCATGTTGGCCTGCCAGAGGCTTTCAATCGTGCCCACATCCTTCCAATAACCTTCGAAGGCATAGGAATACAGACGTGCCTTATCCTGCAGCATCTTCGGGATGATGTTCTTGCCGAAGTCATGGCTGCTGGTTTCATCCTTAGCATCTTCTTCAAGATACTTCTTGAGGAAGTTCTTATTGAATACATAGATACCCATGGAGGCCAGGTTGCTCTTCGGTTTAGCCGGTTTTTCCTCGAATTCCTCGATGCGGCCCGTCTTGTCCGTGTTCATGATACCGAAACGCGGTGCTTCTTCCCAAGGAACTTCGATAACGCCAATCGTTGCCTCAGCCT
The DNA here is from genome assembly GCA_902798865.1 of Pseudoselenomonas ruminantium. Lineage (GTDB taxonomy): Bacteria > Bacillota > Negativicutes > Selenomonadales > Selenomonadaceae > Selenomonas_A > Selenomonas_A ruminantium_L. The sequence continues at coordinate 4,593 of CADBYQ010000176.1, forward strand.
TGTTCATCTTATGGGCTTCCAGCATCCAGGAATAATCCATCGTGTAGATGTGGTCGCCAGACAGAATGAGTACATACTCCGGATCGGCTAAATCGATGAAATTGAGGTTCTGATAAATGGCATCTGCCGTGCCCTGATACCAGTCTGCACCCTTTTCACGC
>CADBYQ010000177.1 GCA_902798865.1 Pseudoselenomonas ruminantium
AAGCAAACCAAAATAGTTCCAATGTTCTTAACCTGTTAAAATAAAGCATAGAAGATGTCAGTAATGTCTCTGAATATTTACAGTCATGTGTATTTCAGGCACAAGTTCTGCTTGCAGGATTTTGTGCCTTTTTGACGTATATAACCGGATTTAAGAAAAATCCCATTCTGTCGATATACTATATGATAGGGAAAAATGGCCCCGCGTACACGGAGGTAAATATTATGGCAATGGTAGTCAAGAACAATAAAGAATCACTGAATGCCCTGAATACCTTGAATAAAAATGAAGGAGACTTGCGCAAGAGCTTGCAGAAAGTTTCCACAGGAATGCGCATAAATGGTGCCGGTGATGATGCATCCGGCTATTCCATATCCGAAAAAATGCGGGTTCGCATTCGCGGACTTGACCAAGCGACCGCCAATACGCAGAATGCAACCAGCATGATGCGTACAGCAGAGGGGGCAGTCCAATCTACGATTGACATTATGAAGACCATTAAAGAGAAAGCACTGGATTCGGCCAACGATACCAATACCGATATTGACCGGGCGACTATGCAAAAAGAGGTCGATCAGTTGGTAGAGCAGATTGATGAAAATGCCAGTGCGACCTTCAACGGCAGGCCCCTGTTCGATGGTTCCAATCGGCAGGCAGATACGGTGGAACAGCAGATTATCAAGGCGTTGAACAGCGAATGGATACAGAACAGCTTGGAAATGATAAAAGAGGCCTATGGTGCGGACTTTACGCAGGACAGCACAATGATAAACAAAATGAAAGTAAATTTGAACTATAATCCATCCGCACAACAAAGTTCTGCGCTGGCCTGGGTGACGCATCAGGCAGTGGGAGGTAAAACCGTTTCACTGCAATTAGACATTAATATGAAAATTTATAACAATATGGATATGGAAAATGTCAACGGCGTTTATCCGGGGGGCGGCGCAGCGAATTATTTAGACCGGACAATTGCCCATGAGATGACGCATGCAGTAATGGCAGCGAATATTGAAAATTTTGCTTCATTACCCTCGTACATAAAAGAAGGAATAGCGGAACTGATACATGGTGCAGATGATAATCTACGCAATGAATTAAACAATTTGGATGTAACGGAGTATACCTCTTTGTTTAATAATGGCGCCGGCACAAAAGCACAATCACCTTATGCCGGCGGTTTTGCAGTGCTTCGCTATATGGCTTATCATTCCGGAGATAATGGCAAGGTAGCGCTTAATCGGTTTATGAAGGTTTTGGAGGAAAATGGTGCAAGTGCAATAGATACAGCGGTAGCTGCCGCGACAGCTGGGCGCTTTGCTACTCTGACGGATTTAACCAATTCATTCTTGAATGATTTTAAAAGTTACTCGCCGATGAATATTAGTTTTTATAAAAAAGAATGTGGGATTGATATAGCCAATAAGGATATAGGTAGTATTATGGGCTGGGATGCCGGCAACCGGGAGTGGCGCACTACAGAAAGCACAGTCCCTGAAGGCGGCTCGACAAAATATTGGATTTACCCGGAAGATGCTGTAACGTTAATTGATGGACTGGAGGTAGAATGGCCGGCCTTTGAACACAAGATTGGCGGTTGGCAGTTCCAGACCGGGACAAAGGCCAATGAGTCTATTCATGTAGCCATTAATGATATTCACGCTGAAGCCTTAGGCGTGAAGGCTAAGGACGGAACGAATATCAGCGTAGCTACATGGTCGGATGCTACGGCAGCTATTCGGCAAATCGATAAGTCTCTAAATCGTGCATTGAGTTACCAAACCAAGATTGGAGCCATTATCAGTCGTTTGGAATACACGGCCAGCAATCTTACGACAGCTAGTGAAAATACGCAAAATTCAGAGTCAGTAATTCGCGATGCAGATATGGCCAAGGAAATGGCCAACTATACGAAAAGCAATGTCCTGATGCAGAGTGCGCAGAGCATGCTGGCACAAGCCAACCAAAACAGCTCATCTGTACTTAGCCTGCTGCAGTAATCAAGGAGGAATAAGAAATGGCGATGGCAGTAAAAAATAATATGTCAGCAACCAAAACACTGAATACGCTGAATAAAAATAATACGGAAATGGCTAAGGCCCTGAAAAAAGTATCTTCCGGAATGAAGATTACAGGCGCCTCCGATGGTGCCTCGGAATATTCGATTGGCAAGCGCATGGACGTGCTTATACGTTCCTTGGGGCAGGATATTGACAATACCAAGACCGGACGCAATTTGGTCAATACGGCAGAGGGCGGTATTCAGGAAATCATCAACCTGTTGCGGGATATGAAGGAAAAAGCCTTGGACTCAGCCAATGACCACAACAGCGATATGGACCGTGCAATCATCCAAAAGGACTTTGCAGGTCGAATTGATGCCATTGCAGAAATTGCCGCGACAACGAATTACAACGGAAGATTGCTGCTTAATGGGAATTATCCGGAACCCTGTGAGAAGATGGTACATGTCAGTATACCGCAATACAACACGAAAACAGTAACGGCTGGCCCTCCCAGCGTAACATTTGTACCTGGTGCTAATGGTACATATACGATTATACAAAACAATAGCATAACAGATCTCATGAGCAAGTTTTCTCCCATAGGTAGTACTGCCCCGGCACAGTCAACCCCTCCTGATTGGTATAATACAACGTATAAGCCTGATGCAGGCTTAAGCTACAAATACGATTATACAAAGGGAAATTGGTCATGGGATAAGGCCATGGGGAAAACAACGGGTAAAAATCAAACGGCAGTTGCAGCTGATTTTTCAGGCGTGAATTTGAATGGAGGAACCCTCCCTAGTGCTTTGGACAATCAGGGATTTACCATCATATGTGGTGGTTGTAAGCAATATATAAATTTTAAATTCGATGCGAATTCCACATCGTCCAGCCTAAATCGGGTTTCATCAACGTCACAATATACAATAGGGGTACAGAATGTCACATCAATAAATGATTTGGGGCAGGCAATCTTTGACGGAATTAGTACTATTGCTTTAAACCTGCGAAAGGGCGGGTATGGTGGTACAGGAGATACTACAGATAATTTACTGTTGGATGGTAACCATGATGTTCGTATGGCGAAAAATCCGTCAGGGAATGGATTTGTGTTTTTGAAGGATACCAGCCCTGCGATTGGCTTTATCTCCACGGGGACCGTTCTTGGCACAACTAAGGACCCCGGCACATGGTCACCGGGGACAACGACGGTGACCGCCCCGACCACCATTACGATAACCGATATTACCTATATTGAACGTGATGAACTGCAGCAGATTCCGGGCAATCCGTTGATTATTCATACGGGGCCGAAAGCGAATCAGCACCTGCCTGTTTATATAAATAGCATGCACCCTATAGCGCTAGGAATAAATGGTGCAGCAGTTGATTCGCGAAGAAAGGCAATTGGGGCAATAGATATGATTGATGAGGCACTGAAATACGCACTGAATGAAAACACGCGTATGGGAGCTTATCAGGCCAGGCTAAACGAGACAGAGGAAAATCTGGTTACCGAGGAGGAGAACACTACAGCGTCCATGAGCACGATTCAAGATGCGGATATGGCCAAGGAAATAGCTAACTATACCAAGCATAATGTTTTGACACAGACTGCCCAATCCGCATTATCGCAGGCCAATCAGGCCAGCAGCGGAGTACTCAATATTTTGCAATAGGCAGTAGCAGCAAGCCTTTCTATGTGCTAGAATTAAGCCATGGAGAGGCTTTTTTGTGCGACTGGAGGGGATTATTGTGGGCACATATCTGAACCCTGGAGCGGGAAAGCTGCAGCAGTCCCGCAACAGTGAAATATACATAGATAAAAGCGGCATGCTGGGCTATCTCAATCATGTAATCAACACGGAACAGCGCTTTGTCTGCGTCAGCCGGCCACGGCGCTTTGGCAAGTCGATGTCGGCTAACCTGATCAGCGCATACTATGACCATAGCGTTGATGGCAGAGCGTTATTCCATGGCATGGAAATTGAAAAGGACAAAAGTTTTAATCAGTACGTTAGCAACTACAATGTGATAAAGATTAATATGCAGGAATTTTTGAGCCGGACAGATAGTATGGAGGCATTGCTATTGCGCCTGCGCAAAATTATCTTGCGTGATTTATTGCGTGAATATGAGAACATTGATTTCTTCGATACCAATGACCTGATTGAAACCATGCAGGATATCTATGCTGAAACGCAGCGGCAGTTTGTCATCATCATTGATGAATGGGACTGTATCTTCCGCGAGGAGAAAAATCACAAGGAGCAGCAGGACCAATATCTGGACTTTTTGCGGGACTGGCTGAAGGACAAGGAGTATGTCGGTCTCGCCTATATGACGGGCATCCTGCCTGTCAAAAAATACGGTACACACTCGGCGCTCAATATGTTTACGGAATACTCCATGGAGAATCCTGGCCCGTTCGCGCCGTATGTCGGCTTTACGGAAGATGAAGTGCGCCGCCTTTGCGAGGTATATGATATGGATTTCGGGGAATGCTGTGCCTGGTATGACGGCTATGCTTTCCCGAATTGCAGTCATGTCTTTAGTCCGAAAAGTGTGGTCGAGGCCATGCTGCGGCGGGAGTATGACGATTACTGGACGAAGACGGAGACGTATGAGGCACTCAAGGTCTACATTGACCTCAACGAGGGCGGGCTGCGCGATGCCATTGTCAAAATGATGGCTGGCGGGCGGCAGAAAATCAACACACTGACTTTCACGAATGATATGACGAC
>CADBYQ010000178.1 GCA_902798865.1 Pseudoselenomonas ruminantium
CAGGATCTCCGCATCCGGTTCGAATCCGCCGTCTTCCAGCATCTTCGTCTCATACCGCACGAAACTGCCTTCCGGGGAATACTTGATGGCGTTATCACCCAGAATCAGGGCGAGCTGCACCATCTGGTCCCCGTTGCCGTAAATCCTGCAGCCCTCCTGAAGCTGCAGGTCGATGGTGATGTGTTTCGGGCTGGCCTTCACGTTCAACTGTTCCGCCACAGACCGGATGATGTCCGCCATCGGCAGGGCTTCCACTTCGGCGGGGGTCAGCTTGTCCGACGCCTGCAGGCGGCTGATGTCGAGCAGGGCCCGCACCAGGCGTTCCAAGCGCTGCGTTTCCTTCGAAATCAGTTCGCAATAGCGTTTGTTGACATCTCCATCCGCACCGGGGTCGTTCAGGTTGTCCTGGATGATTTCGATATAGCCGCGGATGATGGTGATGGGGGTGCGCAGTTCATGGGATACGTTGGCCACAAAATCCCGGCGCGTCTTCTCCATCCGGGCCAGTTTGCCCAGATAGGAACTCAGTTCTTCGCTCAGATGGTTGATGGCCATGCCCAGTTCCGCCACTTCGTCGGCCCCGTTGACAGAAACCTTGACGGAATAGTTGCCGTTGGCGATGGCCACGGTGGCGTCCTTCATGGCGACCAGGGGCTGGACGATGAGCCTGGTCAGCCGCTGCACCATGAAGAGGCTGATAATCAGCGCGATAAGGCCGACAATGGCCGTAAAGATGTAGATGTTGCGCAAGATACCGCCAAAGCCACTCATCGGCTCGGCCAGAAGGATGGCTCCCTTATGGCCGGACCGGGATCCGTACGGAATACCTACCAGCATGACCTGCTGCTTGAAATAGGGGTGGTAGACCTGGGAGCGTACGGTACCGCCCTCATAAATATCGTCCAGGATCTTGTTGACGTGGTAGGACACGGTGCCGCTCTTGATTTCCTGCGCCAGGCGCGACGTGTACTCGAAGCGGGGAATCAGGTCCGCCTGGGCAGCCACGTCCGGTTTGGAGCTGTTGCTCTTGCCGTGTTCCTTGGCTGCAGCGTCCACATCGGCCCCGATGTTGGAGGCGGCCAGCAGGTTGTAGTTGTCGTCGAACAGCCAGATACGGGCCCCCACCAAGTGGTCGATGGCGATCAGGTAACGCATGAGCAGGGAATGGTTCGCGTCATTATCGATGAAATATTCAACTGTCTCCGCCATTTCGCGTCCCCGTACGGACAGCTCCTCTTCGCGGAGCTTGACGAAATAATCGGCAATCAAATAGGAAGTACCCGCCGAGACACCTACCACGACGATGACGATGATCGCCATGAAGCTGTACATGAGGCGAGTACTGAGGGATTTATTCACATTGCACCTCGGATTGCAGAATTCGGATTACAGCAGGAAGGAACCCGCGCCGCGGTTCCTGTCAGGCTTCGGCCTGTTCAGCCGGCTGCTTCAGTTCGAACTTGTAGCCGACGCCCCACACCGTGGCGATATCCCACGTGGAGTCCTTCGGCACGGCCAGTTTCTGACGGATGCGTTTGATGTGCGTGTCCACCGTGCGGGTGTCGCCGAAATAGGTGTACCCCCAGATGGATTCCAGAAGCTGGTTACGGGAATAGACCTTGCCCGGCGTGGCAGCCAGATACCACAGCAATTCGAATTCCTTCGTCGTGAAGGTCACGTTGCGGCCGAACGACGTGACTTCCATCTTTTCCTGGTCGATGAACAGCCCTGGAAATTCAATGGTCTTTTTGCCGGAAGCCAGCTGGAACCCGCCGGCGCGGCGCAGCACCGCCTTGACGCGGGCCACCACTTCGCGGGTGTTGAACGGCTTTGTGATATAGTCGTCAGCGCCCGTCTCCAATCCCAGGATGCGGTCGTCGTCATCGTCCTTCGCCGTCAGCATGATGATAGGGATATCATACTGCTTCCGGACCTGTTCGCAGACCTGCAGGCCGTCCATGACGGGCATCATGATGTCGAGCAGGATGATGTCCGGATGTTCGGCATCCACTTTGCCCAGGGCATCCTGGCCGTTTTCCGCTTCGATGACCTGGAACCCTTCTTTCTGAAAATAGACCCGCAGGATTTCACGGATCTGCGGCTCGTCATCTGCAATCAATACTTTGTAATTACCCATAATGTTATCCCACCTTTAGAGAAATCCATGTTGTACCATCTTAGTCGAAAATGCAGGAAACCTCCTCCGGGAGTTTGTTTTCTACATTTAATGCCTATTACCGTAAGCTTTTTTTATTATATCAGAAATCTGCCGGGAATTTAACAGTCTCCGCCTACTTTCACAAAAGGTTTACAACTTGCCCGGACATATAAAAACAGACAGGCCATCGGCCTGCCTGCTGTGCAGTTCACATTCAGTTGTCTGTCGGACGGAAACTCAGTATACACGGCCTGCGCCGATGTACCGGGCCCCCCAGTAGCCGCTGAAGACGCTCGACACCATGACGCCGTTGCTGGAGGACGCGTGGATGAACTGTCCGTTGCCCACATAGATGCCTACGTGGGAAGCACCGGGGGCATAAGTCGTGAAGAATACCAGGTCGCCAGGACGCAGGGACGAGGAGGAAATGCGCGTGGAAGCGTAATACTGGGCATCTGCCGTACGGGGAATGTAGATGCCGGACTGGGCGAACACGTAGCTCGTAAACCCGGAGCAATCAAAGCCGTAAGGGGACGTGCCGCCGAACACATACGGGACACCCCTCATGTTGTAGGCGCTCCGCAGGATCGAACGGGTCAACGCACTGTTGCCGGAACGGTTGACCGGCATATCGCGGTTCATGAGGCTGCGGTAAGTGGCTTCGCCAACGATGCCGTCGACTTCGAGGCCGCGGGCCGTCTGGAATTCCCGAACCGCTTCTTCCGTGGCCGGTCCGAAGACACCGTCCACCGAACCGATGTTGTAATTCATCGAAGCCAGCTGCTTCTGGATTTCAACTACTTCGGACCCCCGGTCACCAGCCGAGAAATCCGCAAACGTCATTGTCGCCGTAAAGCAGGATAACGCAACGGCCACAATCGTAGAAAACACCTTGCTCTTGGTTGACACTGTAACGCACGTCCTTTCCATGTTCCCGAGTGAAGACCCCTCAAAGGTCATTCATGTTTGTCTGATTACGTTCGTTTCATGTCGTGCCACAGAGTGTACAGAAACCACCGGACCCCTTTCGCCGCCGGCCGGAATACTCTCTCAAACAACACAACCAACGTTTTTACAAAACGTTTACATCGCTTATTATAGCACAAACCCCGCCCTGAAATGTGAAAAAAGTGCGAAGTTATTTAAATGTGTCGTTGCGACGTCTATATGACGTCATTTTGCGCATCCGTCAACCATGCGGTTTGCGCTGAATTGCGCGAGGATCCGGCACAACTCCCCAAGGAAATTTTAGCACCATGGAAATTCGCAAGTGATAAAATGGTCACCGCAAAAGCCTTCTCATCCCGACATGAAAAAGAAAAAGGCTGCCGTCACCGGCAGCCATGTTTTCCAGTGTGAGTATTCAATAAGCCGAGTTCTGTACCGACAAGCGGTGGCAATCATTTATCTATACCAGGGATTACTCCCCGGTTACAGCGACACAACCCGGAAGGTTCAGCGGGCAACATCATCCCTTCCCTATTTGGTCTTACTCCGAGTGGGGTTTACCAAGCCAAGTAATTACTTACTTGCTGGTGCGCTCTTACCGCACCGTTCCACCCTTACCAGGCAAGCCTGGCGGTACACTTTTCTGTGGCACTATCCCTGAGATTTCTCTCGCCGGACGTTATCCGGCACTCTGCCCTTTGGAGCTCGGACTTTCCTCACCGTCCGCAAGGGACGCCGCGATTGCCTTTTATACTCACGGTCGTAGTATAACATATTGCGGTTAAATTGGCAAGTCGGCTTATTTTGCATTTTCGAAAAAAAATGAGGACTTTTTATAGGAAAATTTAAAAAATTTTATAACACAATGTCAATTTCTGTCATTTGGAAGTATTATAATAGCACTATAAGTAATAACAGTTAGGGACAAAACATTTAGGGGAGGAAAAGGAATATGCCGAAAAGTGTAGCCATGGGGACAATTGCCAGCCGCATATCGTACCTCATCCGCAAAAAGAAGCTTACGTCGAGGGAATTCAGCGAAATCTGCCAGATTCCGGTTTCTTCATTATTTGCCTATACATCGGGCAAATCGGAACCGAAGGCATCCACCGTCATGCGGATTTCCAAAGCTTTCCTGATCGATCCCGCCTGGCTCATGGGGGAAGGCGAGCTGGAGGACATGTACGATGTGACCAGCAGCCTGCATATGAATGCACCGGTGGAAAAGGAGCTGCATCATTACCTGAGGGAACTGGACGATGATTCCCAGATGCTGATTCTGCGGATCACGAAAGCACTTGCCCTGCAGAAAGAGGAACGCTGAACCAGACTGAAAACCTGGATTTGAAAAGAGGGATGTGGTTTTTCCACATTGAGCTGACCCCCAATTGTTAGACCAAAAATCTAACAATTGGGGGTCAGTTTTTTATGGCAAAACACAACTATGAATTTAAGAGAAAAATAGTACTGGAATACTTGAACAGTGACGAAGGGTGTATTTCTATTTCACGTAAATATGGGATGGCAAGTAGCAGCCAGCTGCTAAAGTGGGTTGC
>CADBYQ010000179.1 GCA_902798865.1 Pseudoselenomonas ruminantium
AGCATCTGGCGGTAAATGCTTTCTCCGCCGATGATATATACGTCTTCCGTGTCGTATTCCCTGAGGATCGCAAGGAGCTCTTCGATGCTGTGCGCCACAGTGGCGTTTCGCACTTTATAATCCGGATTTGCAGACAGAATGATATTCGTGCGGCGATCCAGCGGCTGGGAGAGGGGAAATGTCTCCAGAGTTTTCCGTCCGTAAACAACGACTTTATCAAGCGTCTCCTGCCGGAACATGCGGTGATCCCCTGGGATCCTCACAAGAAGCTGTCCCTTGTTGCCGATCGCCCAGTTCCTGTCCACAGCTGCTATCAGATTCATCTTCCCTCTCCCTCCTGCTCCTGCGCCGTTTTATATTGCGACCGGAATGTTCGTGATCTGCGGCCAGGTCACATAATTCTCCACTGATACGTCCTCTTTCGTGAAGGCGTAGAAATCCTTCACTTCCGGGTTGAGCCTGAAAGTCGGCGCCGGATAGGGCCTGCGGGTGATGAGTTCCCTGATCAGCGGGATGTGGCGGTCGTAGATGTGCGCGTCCGCGATCACATGGACCAGCTCACCGACATTCATATCCACTGTCTGCGCCAGCATATGCACAAGGACAGCATACTGCACCACATTCCAGTTGTTGGCCGTCAGCACATCCTGCGACCTCTGATTGAGGATCGCATTGAGCGTCAGCCTGTCCTCGCCTTTTCTCTGCGTCACATTAAATGTCATGCTGTAGGCGCAGGGATAGAGATTCATCTCATGCAGGTCCTGATGAACATAGATGTTCGTCATGATCCTGCGGCTGAAAGGCTGATTTTTCAGATCGTAGATCACGCGGTCCACCTGGTCCATCATCCCCTCTTTGTACTGATGTTTTATGCCCAGCTGATAGCCGTATGCCTTGCCGATCGATCCGTCCTCATCCGCCCACTCATCCCAGATGTGGCTGCCCAGCTCGTGAATGTTGTTGGACTTCTTCTGCCAGATCCACAGGACCTCATCCGTCGCGCTCTTGAGCGCCGTGCGGCGCAGCGTCATAATGGGAAATTCCTCCCGCAGGTCATAGCGGTTCACGACGCCGAATTTCTTGATCGTATAGGCGGGCTCGCCGTCCGGCCAGTGGGGCCTCACCTTTTCTCCCTCTGTACTGGTTCCGTTCTCCAGAATATCCTCACACATCCTGATGAAGATCTCATCTGCCTTGCTCATCTGATACTCCTGCTCTCCTCTGTATTATCCTGTGCCCCGCACAGCAGGCGCCCCGGGCGGCAGATACTCCGCCCTGCTCCGGACCGGCAGCGCAGGCTGCCCGCACATCTCATCTCTTGTATTTCTCGCACAGCGCATCCAGTTCCTTCACGAATTTGTCCATGTCTTTGTTGGGCCATCCACGGCTTTCCTTTATGAAGGACTGCAGTTTCTTCCCTGCATTGAGCATGTTCGTGTAGGAGTCCGAGACAACCTGCCCCTTCCTCTCTCCTGCGCCCGGGATCCGCACGCCCTTGGTCACAGCACGGGAAGAAATCGTCGCGCCGGTCATGGCCTGAATGTTATCCTTATTGGCGGGGTCTTTGGTGACGGTGAGTTTATCCGCACCTTTTCCTGCAAACATCTGCCGGAATTCAGGCTTTTGCGCGTTGTCGCCGAGCCCCGGCGTTTCGTTATGCTCCAAAATTGAAAAATCAATAACCTTGCTGTCAGCCGTCACGGCCACGAGCATTTTGATTTTGCCGCCATAGCCCTTGCTTTCAGAGGGCACGATATAGGCCATGGCCTTGCCGCCAGCGTTTTCGACAAGACGGGTAAAACACTCGCCCCCGTCCGTCAGCTCAGGAGCAATGTAGTGCAGATCTGTAGCTGCTGCCAGAGTCAGCGGAACAAATGACCGGTCCTGCGCCTGCGCCTGTTTCTGTCCCGGAAATAAAAAAAGCCGTCACAAAGTACACCGAACCGATGACAATGCCGGAGATAAAGCAGGCTGCCGCTAAGTTAAAGGCAATCTTGAACGTAGAATGTTCGTTACTGCTCATGATTTTGCACCTCCTGCCCCAAAGATACGCGGTTTGCAAAACCGATCAATCAGCGGTGTCACGGCATTCATCAGGAGCAGGGAATAGCAGACCCCTTCGGGATAGCCGCCCACCAGACGAATCAGCACGGTCAGCGCACCTGCGCCCACCGCAAAAATCAGCTGGCCTTTGATGGTCATGGGAATCGTCACCATATCCGTCGCCATAAAGAAGGCGCCGAGCATGAGCCCGCCCGCCATCACATGGAACACCGGGTCACCGGTAAAGAGTCCTGCCGGGCCAAAAGTCCAGGTCAGCAACGCCACCGTAACAATCATCGTCACCGGCACCTGCCAGTTGACATAACCTTTCCAAATCAGATACAGCCCGCCGAGCAGCAGGAGCAGGGTACTTGTTTCGCCCAGCGAACCATTGCGCGTGCCGATAAAGAGATTCCAATAGAGGTCTGACTGACTGCCAAAAGTCGCAATCAGGGCATCATAGCCCTGCATCTTCAAAATATTTAAGGGCGTTGCCGAGGTCATGGCATCCACGCCACCGCTGGCATCCGCCATCTTCGTCCAGGTCGTCATCGCCACGGGCCAGGACACCATGAGTGCCGCCCGCCCAATATGCGCAGGGTTAAATATATTAAAGCCCAAACCGCCCATGGATTGCTTGGCTACGATAATGGCGAGCAAAGAACCGATTGCCACCATATAGGGCGGCAGTAAGGGCGACATAGACATGGCCAAAAGCAGCCCCGTAATACACGCACTGCCATCAAAAGCCGTAATGGGCTGGTGCATGCCCTTTTGCCAGAGATATTCACCGAGCACCGCAAAGACCACACCAACAAGCATATTAATAAGTGCAGGAACACCAAACCACCAAACGGCAAAGAGTGCCGCGGGCAATAGCGCTGCGTTAACCTGCCACATAATATGGCTGATGGTTTCATCATCACGAATATGCGGAGATACGGAAACCGTAAACAGCTCATCGGCTGTTTCCTGTTTTACTGCTTCTTCATTCATTTTTCCGCCTCCCTCTTCGCCTCAGCTGCTTCCTGAGCCTTTTTCTTGGCCTCAGCCGCGGCTTTGGCCTTCATCTGTTCCGCACGAATAAAACCCTTGGCAGTCTTGATATACTGCACGATATTGCGCTTGGCTGGGCAAACAAAGGTACAGCAGCCGCATTCCACGCAATTCATCAGGCCGTATTCATCACGGCAAGCCTCGTATGCCTGACGCTCCGACAGGATAGAGAGCATGGAAGGCACAAGCCCCATGGGACAGGCCTTGACGCATTTGCCACAGCGAATGCAGTTCATTTCCGGGCCGTGGTCAACTTTTTCTGCCGTCAACGCCAGAATGCCCGAAGAACCTTTCATCACGGGCACTTCTGCGGTCGCCTGAGCCATGCCCATCATCGGGCCGCCCGCGATGAGTTTCTTGGGCTGTTTCTTGAACCCGCCGCAGTAATCAATGGCTGCCTGATAGGGCGTGCCAAGGCGAATCCGTAGATTTTTCGGCTCCTTGATGGCATCGCCCGTCACCGTCGTAATGCGCTCCGTCAACGGCAGGCCATGTTCCACGGCATCGGCAATGGCCGCCACCGTGCCCACATTCTGCACCACAGCGCCCACATCCATGGGCAGACCGCCCATGGGGACTTCACGGCCGCTGATGACTTTAATCAGCATTTTCTCCGCGCCCTGCGGATACTTGGTCTTTAAGGCCGCCACTTCGATATTCGTGCCCTGTGCCGCCTGCTCCATCGCCTTGATGGCCTCGGGCTTATTGTCCTCAATGCCGATAACCGTGCGCTTGACGCCCAACAGTTTTTGCAGAATCTGCGTTCCTGTGATGATTTTTTCGCCATACTCCAGCATCAGCCGATAGTCAGCGGTCAGATACGGTTCACATTCTGCGCCGTTCAAAATCAAAATATCTATAGGCTTGCTCGGCTTCAATTTGATATGTGCAGGGAAGGTTGCCCCGCCCATGCCTACGATACCGGCAGATTGAATCGCCGCGAGAATTTCCTCATTCTCCATGACCTGCCAGTTACGCTCCATTGGCAGGCCGTCAGCCCATTCATCCTTGCCGTCATTTTGAATCACCACCGCCATGCAGCTGCCCATGCCAGAATGAGGCCGCGGCTCGATTTTTACCACCTTGCCCGATACCGGCGCATGAATATCGGCGTGCATAAATGCCGGACTCGTGCCGATAAGCTGCCCGCGCTTCACCTCATCGCCTGCTTTGACCGTCGGCGTGCAGGGCGCACCGATATGCTGCCCCATGGGAACCACGAGTTCCTGCGGCACCGGCATATCCTCAATCGGCTTATCTTTAGCCAGTTCCTTGCCATCTTTGGGGTGAATTCCCCCGAGAAAGCTTTCGAACATACAATCACCTCTTGTATAGTCTCCCAAAATATATTATGACTGCGAATTATCCAAAATCTCGATAATCACAGGTTTTGCCGCCTTATCTCTTGCCGCCCGCCGGTCAAATTTCCGAACCAGCAACAGCGCAAGCAGGAAGAACAGCAACGCGCCAATCACATAGGGCAAACTGCCACTTGCCTCCAACAGCGGTGCCATAAAATGCCCAATCACCGCTCCCACGCCGCCAAAAATCAGCGGCAGAATGAAGACCACAAAGGCCCCTGTGAGCACCTGCTCCTCGCGGAATGCAAAGCGCACCCGCTGACCAACAGCCGCCCCCAAGGGATTTACGGCATCCACAACCACCTGCCGAGCACCGCCGCAAGCCCCACACGAACCGCACTCCGCATGGCGCCCAATACGCACCTTGGCCATGCCGTCAGCGGTTTCCAGGACAATACCTTGTTCCTGCTTCATCTCCATCACCTCCACAGGGTACACAATTTATACTATTCGATTTCATACAGTATAATTCCTGTTTTTTATTTTTTTTATTTTTTTATTATTGCAGACAATTCCTCCGCGCAAAAAAAAACGCCCTCATTCGAGGGCATTTACAGCAACGATTAATAACGCTCCATATCTCGTTCCTTATTCTTTACGTCCCGCATAAATTCTTCATAGGACAATTTCTTCAGTTTTCGCATAGCCGTATTGCGGTCAGCATCTGCATCCGCCCCGGTCAGGCCTTCGGCATTTGCCTGCATCTGGTTTTGCAGCTTCATCGCACTATCCAGCCCGCGGTCAGCCAATTTGCCAGTTTCATCTTCCGCTTTTTCGGCGCGGTCTTTGCCTTCCTCGACTGCCGCCCGCACCACATCAGCCGCCGTTGGCTGTTTTTTGCCTTTTTCTTCCATCTGTACCGCAATCTGCTCCGCCGTGCGGGTGAGCATGGCATTTTCACTATTGCGCTTTTCCAGTTCCCCGCCCATAGTTTTCGCCTCATTTTCGGCAATGGCGATATAGGCGCGTTCCTTCAAGGCCTGTTGGGTAAGCTTGTCCTTATTCCAGCCTTCATGCTTTATATCAATGCCGGTATTATAAATTTTCCACTCCAACTCACTGATTTGCCGCTGCAGGACGCTGATATCGCCTGCCATATACTTACCCTCGTTTTTTTCGATATCTTTTTCCAAGGCGTGTTTTTTGTCGTAAAGGTCGTAGAGCTTATCATCCGTGGTCATGCCCTTTTTCCTGAGTTCCTCTGCCTCAGCCTGCAACTTTTCCCGTTCTTTGTCCGTAAGACTGCTATCTTTTTCCAGCCGTTCTTCAATCTCTGCGGCCTGCTTCTTGTACTCAGCCTTGTCCTTTTCCTCCTGCCAAAGCTTGGACAGCTGCTTTTCCGCATCCGTCATAAAATCCGTCTGCGACAGGCGGTTCAGCGGGTCATTGGCCTCCTCGCTCAATTTCTTCCCCGCCTTGCTGATGTAGACCTCTGCCGCCTTGCCCAGTACCGTATCATCCTTGTCCTTGCGCAGCGACGTATCCTGCTGCATTTTCTGCCAGACATTTTGCGGCCGCAATAAATTTTGCTTATCCTCCGCCACACGGGCTATCATTGCCATTATATCTCCCTCCTTATCCATAGACTCTCTACTCATATTATCGACAAAAAGAGCATATAGTTAAGGGAAAAACGCTGAGAAATTGCAGTTTGCCAGTACGTGCTGAAATTTTTTGTTACAGCTCAGTTTGGGCGGAGTTGGTAATACTTTTCGCCGTTGCACTAAATGACCCACAAGTAAATGTATGAGCTTTTTAGTTACCTGCGCCGGGTAAGACCGGCGGCGCGTATGTTCAGCCCAGTATTTAGTTTGTGCCGTTTGTGGGCCAGTCCTCACTGCGTTCGGACAGTCGTTCCACGGCGAAAAGCATCACCACCTCCACCCTAAGTGATGTCCGTACAAACCGTCATTTTCGTAGTGATAAGCAGCAAGTACATCGATGTTCTTGTTACAGGAGCAACGAGTTCGCAGCAATAGGCT
>CADBYQ010000180.1 GCA_902798865.1 Pseudoselenomonas ruminantium
TACCAATCGATGTTTTAATAAGAAGTTTTCACTTCTCAAACATCTGGCTTTAATCATGTTGCATGATTATTTGCATTGTTTAGTTTTCAAAGAACAATCTTGTTTAGCGCTTCTTTCGAAGTGCCTGTCGCTTCAAGCGACTCATTTATCATACCGCATTCAGATTAGCTTGTCAAGAACTTTTTTATTTTCTTTTTTCAAGTTTTTCGAATCCTCACCGTGCCTTGCCAGTCAAGGCTTGCTGCACCGTGTCACGTCCGTATCTGTCAGCGACTTGTATTATGATACACGAGTCCCTGCCGCTTGTCAATACCTTTTTTCATTTTTATTTAATTTTATATGAGCTTTTTTCATTTTTATTTCATATTTTTTCGCAAAGTCCTTTTAACAGGCAGGTATCATTACTTTTTTGTGGAAATATTATGGCAAAGATGTATTACAAGTGAGGTATTTTTATTATGCGTTTTACATCAATACAATTCAGATTAACATTTATATTTATTGGCATATCCTTCCTGACAACGTTATTTATGGGCGCCCATGCAATTTACGGCGCTATTCAGGAAACAGAAAACATGCTTGCGGAATCTCGCAAGGATCTGGAAGAAAGCGCCCACTTGCAGCTTGAATACCAGGCGCATACCGCCTGGAGCGTTGTTTCCGCCTGTTATCAGGCGCAATTGCGCGGTGATTTGACCAAGGAACGAGCCATGCAAGTTGCTGCTGACCTTGTGCGCAATATGCGCTATGACAACGGTCAAGGTTATTTTACCATCGACACCGACGAAGGCGTGAATGTCGTATTACTGGGTACAGAGGCTGAAGGAAAGCCCCGTCTCGATGCCCAGGACCCCAACGGCCGCTATTTCATTCGCGAAATGATTCAACAAGCCAAGCTCGGCGGCGGTTTTTCCAACTTCATGTTCCCCAAACCCGGCACCAAGGAACCACTGCCAAAACTATATTATACAATGGAATTTGCTCCTTATCATTGGATAATCGGTACTGGCATTTGGATTGACCATATTGACAAGCGTGTTTCCTCGCGCGAAAAACACTTTGCAAGCAGCATGACGTCACGTATCATCAAAGTACTTACCAGTCTTGTGCTATTGGAATTTCTTTTTGTTTTACTGGCATTTTATACCGGACGCAAACTTGCCCATCCCATTCAGATAGCCACCCGGCGCATGAAAGAACTCGGAAACGGCAAGCTCAAGATGGACGAAGAGACTGCGACCCAAATGAAAAAGCTGTCCGAGCGCGAAGATGAGCTGGGGGCCATGAGCCGTGCCATGAACGAAATGAATAAGAAACTTTACGATAATCAGCAGCTTATTCTAAGTATGGCCCAGCATGATATCCTGACCGGCCTGGCCAATCGCCGCCACCTGACCGAATTCATTGACGGTTGTTCGCCGGATACCATGTTCACCTTGATTTCCCTGGATTTAGACCACTTCAAGGAAGTCAATGATAATTTTGGCCATCAGACCGGTGACGCAGCCCTGTTGATTCTCGCTGAGGTACTGCGAGCGGAATTCTTCGATGCCCTCAATGTACGCATGGGCGGCGATGAGTTTTTGATTGTCATTACCGGCAAAGAACAACAGGCAACGGTTGAACCACGGCTGCAAGCCTTTATGCAGCAGCTCCTTTCCGTCTATCAGCAGGACAAGCAGCTCAACTGCCTGACCATCAGTGCCGGCATTGCCTATGCTGACGAACAGCCCGTGCCGATTGATGTACTGATGAGCCGCAGTGATGAGGCGCTGTACGCTGCTAAATCCTCTGGACGCTCATGCTACCGTGTATATGGCCGTGACTAAAAAACAGGGTGCGTTTACAAAACGCCCCTGTTTTTTCATGCAATCTTTTTAGTTCATCAGTAGCACGATAATTACGCCCGGCACACCCAGTACGCCGGCAATCAGTGCTTTAATAAAAGTAATATCCACACCAGCGCCAAAAAGATTTACTGCCCAGAGCATCACTGCGCCCATCAGGCTGTTAGTTATCATTTTCCACAGCAGTTTCATAGGCAGGGAGATAATTTTACCAATTAGGCATAACGCTATCAGACCTACGGCAAAGGCCGCAATAATTTCCATTTAGATTTCCCTCCGATTTTCCATAGCCTTGGAGAGTGTGACTTCGTCAGCATACTCCAAGTCCCCCCCAATGGGCAGGCCATGTGCAATGCGCGTCACTTTAACGCCCATGGGTTTCAATAATTTCGCTAAATACATAGCAGTAGCTTCCCCTTCCACGTTGGGATTGGTAGCCATAATTACTTCTTTTACGGTATCATTTGTCAGCCGTGCCAGCAATTCTTTTATCCGAATCTGGTCAGGCCCGACGCCCTCCAACGGTGAGAGCGCACCATGCAGCACATGGTAAACGCCGCGGTAATCCCGCATACGTTCCATCGCCGCCACATCCTGCGGCTGTTCCACCACACAGATAACCGAGTGATCCCGTTCTTCCGCTGCACAAATCACACAGGGATTCTGGTCGCTGAGATTGAAGCAGGTATTGCAATAGCCGATTTTTTCCTTGGCCTCAATAATGGCTTCTGCAAGTTTCTTCGCCTGCTCTGCGTCCATATCCAGCACATGATAAGCAAGGCGCACTGCCGTTTTGTTTCCAATGCCCGGCAGTGCGCGAAAATGCTCTATTAACTTTGCCAGCGGGGCAATATACTGCACAACCGCTCCTTAAAAGAGTCCCGGCGGCAGGCCAAGACCGCTCGTGAGTTTGCCCATTTCCGAGGCCATCATGTCGTCCACTTTCTTCGTGGCTTCATTGAAGGCAGCAGAGATGAGGTCCTGCAGCATTTCAACATCTTCCGGGTCAACGGCTGCCGGGTCAATCACGAGATTGACCACCTGCTTTTCCCCATTCATGGTGATTTTCACTGCACCGCCGCCAGACGTCACATCTACGGTTTTGCGCTTTAATTCGTCCTGCATCTTCTTCATATCGTTCTGCATTTTCTGGACTTTTTTCATCATGCCGGCCATGTTGCCCATGTTGCCCATTCCACCAAACATATTCTTAACTCCTCTCAACAAGGTGATTTTTAACTTCTCTTAGACTACCAAAATTAAGCCGTTCCGTCAAGAAAAAAGCCCCCTCCTTGTACATATCCGGAGAGGGCAAACTAAGGGTTATTTGGTTATCGAGGGAAATTTACGGGTCAACTGCAAATCCTTGGCCTTGACGTTTATCGGTTTGGCAAACCAAGCCAGTGCATAGGCTGCCGTACCTGTATAATCAATGGCGTATTCATTGGTTGACCAGGAGGTCAGTACATCCAAATAGGATTTGGCCACGGGTACCTTGTTTTCTTCCAGATACTTGGTCTGGTCAGGGTCACCGCCCTTGATGTGAGTGGGGCCGCCCACCAAGAGGCCCGGCACATAAGCGCCCGTGCTCTCGTGAATGCGGTTATGGGGATGTTCCGGGGGATTGCTGCCCATACCGGTAAGGAAACTCTTGTCGAGAGAATTACGGCCGAACATATAGTGAATCTGGTTAAGGGCACCTTCTTCATATTCAGCCCTGGGCTGCAGCTGGTAAGCCATCAGCAGCATATCGCCCTGCGTCAGCGCATTTTTCGTCGAGGCCCAGGTGTACTCCTCTTGGGCAAGAGCACAGCCAAAGCCATCGTTCTTTATTTTGCTGACAATCTTATCCGCATAGGCAAGATAAACCTTTTTCACGTCTGCCTGGAAATTCTGGTCTGCGCCCTTGGCCATGCCATAGGCAAACTGCGCCAGCGCCAGCGTGTCGTGGCCGTTGCCGCAGGTTGCGTCGATGACGGTGCTATCCTTCGTTATATATGGCCGCACAAGATGCAGCGCGAGTTCCGTTGTCTGTCTGATCAGATTTGCCATCTTATTTAATAGCCTCCATAGTTTCCGTGTGCAAGCTGCACTTTCCTGTATGCAAATCATATACAAAACACGGCATCCTGTCAAAACGTTCGATGCAGAACGTAAGGTATTTACTAAGTGCGGGGTGATTGCTATCATATATGTAAATCAGTGTTACAGGAGAATAGGAGATTACATAATAGGAGATAATAATGAAAGTATTAATATTCAACGGAAGCCCGAGAAGGGGAAACACGCTGACTGCAATCAAAGCCCTCGAAGAGGGATTCAGCGGAAGAGCGGACGCAGCGGAAGTAGAAGTGAACGTAATTGAGACGGAAGGGAAGAATATCATTCCGTGCAAAGCCTGCAACGCCTGCGGATGCATGAGCAGGTGTATCTTTGCCGATGATTCGCCGGAGATCAATGAAGCCGTTGAAGCGGCAGATGTGCTGATCTTCGCGACACCTGTCTATTGGTGGGGCGTAACGGCGCAGCTGAAGCTGGTCATAGATAAGTTCTATGCGCGCGCGTCAAAGCTCAAAGGCAACAAGAAAGTCGGCACCGTCGTCATCGGTGAAGCGGAACTGGACGATCCTGAATTT
>CADBYQ010000181.1 GCA_902798865.1 Pseudoselenomonas ruminantium
TAGAGTTGCATAAAAATATCTCCAACCGTACAATTACGGCTGGAGATAGAAAACTTTTTTATTTTTTCATCTGTCTACTTGACAGGGAGCAGTTCAATTTTGATACAACAGCCCCCTTTTCTGCGAAACTCTCCATTACCCCTGCCATTATTCTAAATTCCCAAAAATGAATTCATTTGGAAATTCCTGATGTTCGTCAGCACAACAGCCTGCAACGCCGCATTCAACGCCTTGCCCGTCGCCTGCGCCGCTTCCGTATCAATACAGCCATTTAACAGGCCGCTGTTATTGAGCTGATTCAACCAGGCGATATTCTGCGCCACTTCGTTAATCGCCTGCTGATTCAGACTTCTCTGCTGGCGTTTATAGTAGCTGTATAGATAATCCTGTGTCTTGCGGCGGCCATCGGCCCAAAAACTGTCCATGAGGCCCAGCTTGTACTTGGTCAAATCGTATTCATTGAGGGTCTTATCCCATTCTTCCTGTTCTTTTTTGACCTTCGTCCATATATCCTTATAGCTTTCGCCCTCATCCGTTTTATTTTGCTTACTGGTATTTGTGCGTTTATATGACTTATCCGCCAGTTTCTGTAACGCTAGCAGCGTTTCCAATCCCATCTGCGACATAAAAAAGCCCCCTTTCTTTCCTATATATCGAAAGAAAGGGGGCTTAACTTTAACGCGAATTTTAATCTTCTTCCATTGGCCGCAGGGCGTTATCCATCGGTGCTCTGGCATAAGGCATAAGATCGGTAAGTTTGGCCGTCTTGACAACGCCATCCATATTGGTCATGATGATTTCCTGTACGTTGAATTCTGCGAGCAGTTGACAAACAGCCCCATTAGGAACAAATGGTTCTTCGGTATCACCAATAACCGCAATCGCATCAAATTCCCGCTTGCCATCGGCAACAGCCCGGTACATCGCCACTTCCTCGGCAAAAACCGACAGGCGGGGGATGGCATTTTCGATGTTGCAGCCCGTATAGAATGTGCCATCACTGGCCAGTACACAGGCACCGATAGGAGCCTTGCCATAAGGCACGTAAGCATTATCCATGACCTGCATGGCTGCCCTCACCATGGTATCAATAATCTCCGGATTCATCATCATTCACTCCTTCTATAGCCTCTATCATCTACTGTTACTATTCCCCATTCAATGGTAAAATCCTTGTGCTCACTCCAAAAAATTTATCAGACCACGTCAACACGAATAACCCCGTCAATCTGCCGCACGGCATCCACGATGATAATGCTCTTGATGCTTTGCTTGTTGAAAATCTCCAAATCAATATACATGGATTTTTCACCGCTGTCATCCACTTCATCCTCATCAGCCTTGACCTTTACCCCGCGCACCCGCAGCTGTAAATCCTCCAGACAGCGGCTGATGCGCATCAGTTGCCCCGGCCTGTCCACCGTGTGAATATTGAGCGAAAGGTTTTTTTCATGGTCCACCCAGTCATCCAACCGTGAAAGGCTCCCTAACGTAACGAAAACCAGCGCCGTACTAATCAATGCTCCAGCGTAAAAACCGGCACCGACCGCCAGACCTACGCCAGCCACCACCCAAAGACAGGCCGCAGTGGTAAGCCCCGTAACCGACAGGCCTTCCTTCATAATCGCGCCAGCGCCCAAAAAACCGATGCCGCTGACGACCTGCGCCGCCAGTCTCGCCGGGTCAGCATTCGTCTTGCCCTCAACCTCCTGATACATTTCCACCGACATGACCATAATCAGGCAGGAGCCAAGACATACCAAAACATTCGTACGTAATCCCGCCGACTTTCTGCGTGATTGCCGTTCATAACCGATTATCCCGCCTAGAACACAGGAGAGAACCAGCCTCAGAAACAATTCCCAATCCGACAACATGATTCCTCACCTCTTTTCCAGACATAACCATGCTTTATTCTTGTATAAATTCGCCCTCTGCTACCAAAATCCTGCCTGTCTATGTAATACTATGTGTACAATATAAGTATTTATCCACATATTAATCCACAGATGTGGATAAGTATGCACCCCCATACATAAAATTTCACTTTCCTACTATAATATAGAAGCGCTATGTGCATATTGTTTATTTTATTCCCCTAAAAATCTGTGGATAATGTGGATAAATCCGTGGATAACCCTATATCTTCATCTTGACAAACGCTATTCAGCTATATTTTGTGCTTTTATCCCCAGATTTTCAGCTAAATCTTGTGGATAAGCTTTAGGTTGTGTATAACTTTACAAAAACTCATTTTTTCCACAGGGAAAATGGCTTTTTTATTAAGTTTGCATTGTAGTAGCGGACATCACCGGATACTTCCTGACCCAGCCAATCCGGCCGGAAAAATTCTGCCTGCTCATCCGGAAGTTCCACTTCAGCCACCACCAGGCCCTGATTTTCACCAGCAAACACATCGATTTCCCATAGGCTGTTCCCATGCTTTTCCAAATAACGCGTCTTAGACAAAATCGGCTGCTCAGCCAGTTTTAATAGTTCTTCGGCATCGCCAACGGGGATTTCGTATTCAAACTCTGCCCGGCTTATTCCCTGATTCTTCCCCTTGATGGTCAGATAGCCTTTATCCCCCTTTATCCGTACTCTAACCGTCCTTTCCGGCACGGTCGAAAGATACCCTTGGGCAATTTTTATCCCCTCATCCTGGGGCTGCCAATTTTCCTTCACCAAAAATTTACGTTCGATTTCCTTTGCCATATCCATCAACCTCCTTATTTCCCCTATATTGTAACATTTTTTTCGTATTTCCCTCGCTTTTTTCAGATTTGTTTGTTATACTTAATTAGTTTATAATAAAGATATGTTAGAATGAAGGATATTACGTAAAATTTCTGATGAAAAGAAGGTATGATTTTGCAAAACTCCAATATTCCACCTCGCAAAACCAATAAAAAGCGCCGCATTTGGCCCTGGCTTCTGATGTTGGTGGTATTTTTGACGGCGGCTTTAGGCGGTGCCTATTTCGCCAGCAACAGCTTAACCGAAAAGCCGGTCGAGAAAAAACAAAGCGAAGAACTACTGACCGCCAAGGACAAAGCAACCATCATGATTATGGGCGTAGATGAACGCGATGATGATGTGGGGCGCAGCGATACGCTGATGATTGCCTCCATCGACCCCAAGACCAATCAGGCCTCCCTGCTGTCGGTGCCGCGCGATACCCGCGTGAAAATCAAAGGACACGGCTTTGACAAGATAAATGCCGCTTATGCCTATGGCAAGGAAAGACTTTCTCAGGACACAGTAGAAAATCTTTTAGGCGTTAGTATCGACCACTACATTATCATTAATACGAAATCCTTCAAAAAAATCATTGATGCCATTGGCGGCATTGATATCGATGTTCCCAAACGAATGCACTATGAAGACCCTTGGGATGACGACGGCGGCCTCATTATTGATTTCCAGCCGGGAATGCAGCATATGGACGGTGCAAAAGCCGTGACCTATGTGCGCTACCGTGACGAGGAAGGCGATTTGGGCCGTATCCGCCGCCAACAGGACTTTGTAAGGGCCTGCATGGAAAAAATCGTCTCTCCTTCAATCATCCCGAAGCTGCCTGCGGTAATCAAAGAAGTTATGGACTCCATTGAAACCGACCTTTCCTTCCGTCAGCTTTTGGAATTTGCCGGAACGCTGAAAGAATCCAAGAACAACGGCCTCAAAACCGATATGGTTCCCGGCAAGCCACTCTACATTGAGGGCATAAGCTATTGGATTCCCGACCTCAATAAGCTCCGCCTGACCGTGGCCGACACGTTGGGCGTATCGCTCAGCGGTAAATACAAAACAAAGATGGAAGCCGATATCCGCGAATACGAAAACAGCATTCCTGCCGGTGCCAGCGAAGTTCCGGCCAGCGATACCTCTATTGGCCGCGCCAGACCTTCCGACAGCAGCAAGAACCGCCGCAAGGAAGATAAGGCCGACAAGGAAAAACGCAACAGCGAAGACAAAACAATTGAGCGTGAAGAACGCTCCCGCAATGAGGGACGCAAAGAGCGAACCAGCAGCGAAGATGACCGCTCATCACGCCGTCAAACTCCAAAGAGGCGCGGCCTGCGGCCATCGCCGCCGTCGTCTTGAAGCGGGTACGGTACCATCCCACCCCGAAACACGGCAATCCGCCAACCCAACAGCCGTATTTTCTGTCGAACACTCCTTCCACGCCCCAGTCGTGCGGAGCCTGAACAACACGCCACTGCGCATCGTCATACGCCGCCTTGAAACAGTCTTTGGGCTCCTTTACGGGAGTGTCTGGATCGCAGCCTCCGCAATACCTGAAAAGTACAAGGGAAAAGAGAAACAGTTCACTGAAATCCTCAATTACCTCAATGAAATCAAAGAGAAAAGGCGGCTACAATATAGTCGAGATCGACGAAAACTACACGCCCGATCCGACCGAGCACAAGCAGGTATACGGCATCACGTTCGAGCAGGGCAGAAACAACTT
>CADBYQ010000182.1 GCA_902798865.1 Pseudoselenomonas ruminantium
CACACCTTGTATTTAGCCGCATAAAAAGACCGGCAGACGAATCTACCGGCCAAAGAAATCTTATAATTTTTTATTGTCCTCTTGACGGGGAGCAGTTCAACTTCCAGCTGACTTCTTTTTTCATCATTCTGCAGAACACCTTGGAACACAATGCCTGTAACTAAAAATAACTGTCCCCAAATTACATCTGCATTGGGTGCCATCACCACGGCCTTATCCCCATCAAACACATGACACTTAAATTCACAATTATCACATTCACAAAAGGGATTCCCCTCGTTTTTGTGTGATGACCTCAACATGTGTGATGACCTCAACATGTGTGCGATACATACCAGGTCACGATATGAAATTTTCAGCCGCTTATCTTTCCATTCTTCCATTGCGCTCCCCTCCTCCATACCTGCATTATAACAAACTTTGCCGCCCCCGAACTCTATAGAGTTGATTTTATACGCGAAAAAGCCCCTGCCACAGCTTGATACTGCAACAGGGGCTTTACTTATGACACGAGTTCACGAGGATATTCCTTCTCAAACTCAATTGTAGCTTTGATGGTGCGCTCGGCGGGAGTCGAACCCACGCTTTCAGCTCCGGAGGCTAACGTCCTATCCACTGGACTACGAGCGCTTAACAACAATATTTATGATAACATAAGTTGTTATTAATTGTCAACTATTTGTAAACTGTTTTATTAAACTTTTGCATACATGCGTTCATAGTAATCCTGATATTCGCCACTGATGATGTTTTCCCACCACTGGCGGTTATCCAGATACCATTGTACCGTAGCCTTGATGCCGTCCTCGAATTTCGTTTCTGGCAGCCAGCCCAGCTCGTTGTGAATCTTGGTCGGGTCGATGGCATAGCGGCGGTCATGGCCCTTGCGGTCACCAACGTATTCAATCAGATCTTCACCTTTGCCCAGCTGTTTGAGAATGGTCTTGACGACATCAATATTGGCCCGTTCATTATGGCCGCCAATGTTGTAAACTTCGCCTACTTTGCCTTTTTCCAGGATAAGGTTGATGGCTGCGCAATGGTCTTCCACATAGAGCCAGTCACGGACATTGAGGCCGTCACCATAGACCGGCAGTTTCTTGTCAGCCAAAGCATTGATAATCATCAACGGAATCAGCTTTTCCGGGAAATGGAAGGGGCCGTAGTTGTTCGAGCAGCGGGAAATGGTCACCGGCACCTTGTAGGTGCGGTGATAAGCCATGACCAAAAGGTCTGCAGAGGCCTTGGAGGCTGAATACGGGCTGGAGGTATGCAGATTCGTCGTTTCCGTAAAGAACAAATCAGGACGATCCAAAGGCAGGTCGCCATAAACCTCATCCGTCGAAACCTGATGATAGCGGTCAATGCCATACTTGCGGCAGGCATCGAGCAATACGCTGGTGCCGATGACATTGGTCTGCAGGAAGATTTCCGGATTTTCAATGGAACGGTCTACATGGGATTCTGCCGCGAAGTTGACGATGACATCCGGCTTTTCCGTTTCGAACAGTTCATATACAGCCTGGCGGTCAGCGATATCGCCGCGCACGAACTTGAACTGGTCGTTCTTCATCGCCTCTGCCATGGTTTCCATATTGCCCGCATAGGTCAGCTTATCAAAGCAGATAATTCTGTCCTGCGGACGTTTTTTCAACATATAGTAAACAAAATTGCCGCCGATAAACCCGGCGCCACCGGTTACGATTATATTCATTTAACAATTCTCCCCATATACAAACTGATTATTGCTGTCGGCCAGCGTCGGGCCGGTCGTATCCTTCTCGCTGAGCACCGGTTCTATGCCCGCCAACAGCGCGCCCCAGTCAACATTTACTTCCGGCGCATCATAACGCATGCCGCCCTCTGCTGCTTTATGATAGACGTTATCGCATTTATAGCGGAACTCCACATCATCCGTCAGCGTCAGGAAGCCATGCGCAAAGCCGCGGGGAATATAGAACTGGCGGTGATTTTCCGCACTGAGTTCCACAGAAACCCACTTGCCGAAGGTCGGACTTCCCTTGCGGATATCCACAGCCACGTCGATGACCTTGCCCTTGGAGCAGGAAACCAGTTTTGCCTGTGCATAGGGCGGATTCTGCCAATGCAAGCCGCGCAACGTGCCCTTTTGTGCGGAAAAGCTCATATTATCCTGCACAAAGTCATTCGTGATGCCCAAGGCCTCATATTTTGGCTTATTATACGTTTCCGTAAAAAAACCGCGATGGTCGCCGAACACATCTGTCTCGACAATCAGTACCCCCGGTATACTTGTTTCAATAACATTCATGCCACCAAAAAGCTCCTTTATTCCTGAATCATGCGGATAAGATATTTACCGTATTCATTCTTCAGCAACGGCTGTGCCAAGCGCTCTACTTGAGCTGCATCGATATAGCCCATACGATAAGCAATTTCCTCCAGGCAGGCAATCTTGAGTCCCTGTCGCGCCTGAATCGTCCGCACAAAAGATGCCGCATCGAGCAGGGATTCATGCGTGCCGGTATCCAGCCATGCGTAGCCACGGCGCATCTTTTCTACCTGCAGTTTGCCGCGTTCCAAATAAACCTTGTTGACGTCCGTGATTTCCAGTTCACCACGAGGCGAAGGTTTTATCGACTTGGCTACCTCCACAATATCCTTGTCGTAGAAGTACAGACCGGTTACGGCATAATTGGATTTGGGCTGTGCCGGTTTTTCCTCCAGGCTCAACGCATGGCCGTGTTCATCAAATTCCACGACGCCATAGCGTTCCGGGTCGGACACGTAATAAGCAAATACAGTTGCCCCTTCTTCCATCGCTGCAGCCCGTTGTACCGACTGTGCCAGGTCTGAACCATAGTAAATATTATCGCCGAGCACCAAGGCACAGCCTTCGCCAGCGATGAAATTTTCCCCAATAAGGAACGCCTGTGCCAAACCATCCGGACTTGGCTGTACGGCGTAGGATATGTTGATTCCCAGCTGACTGCCATCGCCCAACAGACTTTGGAACAGTTCGCTGTCCTGTGGCGTCGTAATAATCAAAATGTCCTTGATTCCCGCCAACATCAAGGTACTCAGCGGATAGTAAATCATCGGCTTGTCATAAACCGGCATCAACTGCTTGGAAACCACCTTCGTAAGTGGATACAAGCGCGTCCCCGAACCGCCGGCCAGTATTATTCCCTTCCTAACCAAAAAAACACCTCCAAAAACACTGTAAGCAATATTATACTATATTTACATCATTTATGCCACAGCCAGCAGTACGTCTTTTACAAACTCATTTAAAGAAAACCGATTTGCCGATAAATTCCCGAAGCAAAGAATTATTCGGTACATCATCTTCATCCGTGATATCGTCAAAATACTGAAGGATATCCAACAGCCGCTTGGCTTCCGCCCGCTCAGGAATATCCTGCGGCACCATTTGCAGCAGCGGTTCAGCATAGTGCTTGAGAATCCCCAATTCATAGATAAGGGCTGAGTTAAACATGACATCGGCTTCTTCCTGATACGGGAAGATGTTTTTTTCCTCGCCTGCCCGCACGTCCGGCCACTGTTTGAGGGTCTTTAATGCCCCGGAGCCACGGAACTGATAATCCCGTACCAAACGCCGCATCAGACGGGCATCCGTGGTAGAAATGCGATTGTGCGCATCAATGTTGAGCTGGGTCAGCGCGCTGATATAGATTTTATACTTGCGGCTATGGGGAACATATTCACTCAGTTTTTCATTGAGCCCGTGTATCCCCTCTACAATAATAGGCTGTTCCCGCGTCACGGCCAGCCGCCTGCTCTCGTCCCACTCCCGATTTCCCGTGATAAAATTGTAGGTGGGCAGGACAATTTCCTCGCCCGCCAACAGGGCCAGCATATGGTCATTGAACAGTTCTACATCCAACGCTTCGATACACTCATAATCGTATTCGCCTGTAGGCTTGCGCGGTGTATCCACCCGGTTGACAAAATAATCATCCAGCGAAATGGATACGGGCATAAGCTGCGCCGCCCGCAACTGCACCCTGAGCCGCTGGGCAAAGGACGTCTTGCCCGACGAAGACGGGCCGGCAATGAGGATTAAGCGCAAAAAGCCCTTTTTCTCGGCAATATGGTCAGCAATCTGGGCGATACGTTTTTCCTGCAAAGCTTCTGACACGCGAATAAGTTCGCCGATACCACCATGACGATTGATGCGGTTCAAATCCGGCACAAAATTGCACTGCAAGGCATGTGCCCATTTACGGGATTCCGCAAGAATCTGGCTGAGTTTGGGCTGCGGAATGCGTTCCCGCACCGCTCCGCCGGTATCCATATCAGGAATGCGCAGCAAAATGCCCCCCGCTTCCACGTCCAGCGCTTCGATGCACTCGTAATCGTATTCCCCATTGGGCTTGCGGGGCGTATTCTCCCGATCGACAAAATAATCATCCAAAGAAATGGACACCGGCATCAACTGAGCCGCCCGCAGCTGCACCCGCAGCCGTT
>CADBYQ010000183.1 GCA_902798865.1 Pseudoselenomonas ruminantium
AGCAGTTTTTCAGCGAACTCGTCGGAAGTGTAACCTGTGGATTTGATGGAGGGGAAGATGTAGAAAGCGCCTTTCGGCTCGAAGCATTCCAGCCCCATCTTGGTTAAGCCATCGTAAATCAGACGGCGGCGGCGGTCGTATTCAGCGACCATTTTCTTCATGTACTTTTCGCCATGGCGCAGGGCTTCTACGGCGGCAACCTGGGCCGTGATGGGCGCACAGAGCATGGTGTACTGATGAATCTTGGTCATGGCAGCGATTACCGTGGGATTGCCCAGGGCATAACCAATGCGCCAGCCGGTCATAGCATAGGCTTTGGAAAAGCCATTTAAGAGAATGGTGCGGTCCTTCATGCGGGGCAGGGAGGAGAAGCACACATGTTCTTCATCACCATAGGTCAAATCGCCATAGATTTCATCGGAAATCACGATGAGGTCGTGTTTTTCAGCAAAATCGGCAATGGCTTCCAAATCCTTGCGGGTCATAATGGCACCAGTAGGATTGTTCGGATAGCCAATCAGCAGGGCTTTGGTTTTGCTCGTTACATGTTCTTCGAGCTCTGCCGGGGTGATGCGGAATTCGTTCTCGATTTTTGCCGGTACAGCCACCGGTACGCCGCCTGCCAAAATCGTGCAGGCCTGATAGGAAACGTAGCAGGGCTCGGGAATCAGCACCTCGTCGCCGGGGGCGAGAATAGCGCGCATGGCGATATCCAAAGCTTCACTGACACCGACAGTGACCAGAACTTCGGTATTTGCTTCATACTCTACATCGTAGCGGCGCTTAAAGAGGTTTACGATTTCCTGACGCAGCTCCGGCATGCCACGATTGGCGGTATAGGAGGTGTAGCCCTGTTCCAGGCCGTAGACACAGCTTTCGCGGATAGACCAGGGGGTGACGAAGTCCGGTTCGCCTACGCCGAGGGAAATCACATCATCCATCTGGGCGGCAATGTCGAAGAATTTGCGAATGCCGGACGGCGCAATGGCGTTGACGCCAGGGGAGAGTCGTTTATCCCAGTTCATCGTATCGGCCATCAGGGGGACACCACCAATCTGCGGTCACGTTCTTCATCGTTGATGATAACGCCGTCTTTTTTGTAAGGCTTCAGCATGAAGTGGCTGCGGGTGGCCGTTACGCCCTCGATGGTGGCCAGACGGGTGGCCACGAAGTTTGCCACATCGTTGAGGGACTTTCCTTCAATAATAACCAGAAGGTCAAAGCTGCCGCTCATAAGGTAAACAGTGCGTACTTCATCGAAGCGGTAAATGCGCTCGGCAATGGCATCAAAGCCAACTTCCCGCTGGGGAGTCAGATTGATTTCAATAATGGCCGTTACGGTTTCATCTCCGAATTTTTCCCAGTTAATCAGCGTATTATAGGAGAGGATAATCTTGTTTTTCTCCAAATCCTTGATGTTTTTTTCGACTTCATATTCGCTGCGCTTGAGCATGGAGGCCAGCTCACCAACCGGGCGACGGGCGTCATGTTCCAAGAGTTCCAAAAGTTCTCGCATATATAAACCCCTTTCCATTAAATCATATGCAACAATTATAGCATATTTCCTTGCATAATACAGCCGTTTTAGGTAAAATGTGTATGGAAGGTATTTTTCTTTAACATAAATGTATGATAGGGAGAGGGTTGCAAAATGATTATCGGCAGTATGGATACTTTAGACGAAAATCATGTAGATTATCCGGCGATTATCCAAAAAGCGCTCGATTATTTGCGAGAGCATGATTTTACGCAGATTGAGGATGGCAAGTATCCTATTGAAGGGGATAAGTGTTTTGCCAATGTACAGCGCTATAATACCCGCCCAGAGGAAGATTGCAAGCCGGAAACCCATCGAAAGTTTGTTGATATTCAGTTCATCGCAGAAGGTGAGGAGTTTATGGGATGGTGTCCCTTAAGCCCTGACCTTGAGGAATCTGCTCCCTATGATGCAGAGCGGGATGTGACGTTTTATGAAGCCCTGGTTCCTGACAGTTCCATTGTACTGTCAGCGGGGTGTTTTGCCGTGCTTTATCCTGAGGATGTACATCGTCCGCAGGCTGCGGTGAATGGCGTGTCCGGTAAAGTGACGAAGGTTGTCGTAAAGGTGGCCGTTGATAGTTTGTGATATACAGGCATAGAGACCCTGCTTATATGGGTCTCTATGCCTGTTTGTCTATATAGCTTTATGTACTTATTCTATTTAGTGTCTGGAGGAAAAGAGAATTCATGACTGTAAGAAGAATTTTCGTGGAAAAACGACAGGGATATTTTGATATTCCCGCTCAGCAGCTGTGTGACGATCTTAAGGAGACCTTTCACCTGGATGAGCTGAAAGCCGTTCGTATTATCCGGCGTTATGACATTGAAGGTCTTAGCGATGAAGAATACGCTGCGGTAAAAAATGTTGTTTTCTCCGAACCGCCGGTGGATGTTGTCTATGAGGAAAAACTGCCGAAATTTACAAATTCCCGGGTTTTTGCGGTGGAGTTTTTGCCGGGGCAGTATGACCAGACTGCCGATTCGGCCGCGCAGTGTGTGCAGCTGATAACGCAGAAGGAACGCCCCGAAATCCGCACGGCCAAGGTCATTGTCATTGTGGGCAATATTGATATGGAGACCTTTGCGAAAATCAAGGCCTATTGCATCAATAAAGTAGAGAGCCGGGAGGCAAGTCTTGCTAAGCCGGAAACACTCATTAGCGAATATGAAGAACCTGCGGATGTTGAAGTGCTGGAAACCTTCAACAGCCTGGACGCTGAATCTTTGCAGGATTTTTGGCAGTCCCATGGTTTTGCAATGAGTCTTGCCGATATGGCCTTTTGTCAGATTTACTTCCGGGATACGGAAAAACGTCCTCCGACGATTACGGAATTAAGAGTGATTGACACGTACTGGTCTGACCATTGCCGTCATACAACCTTTACCACGGCCGTGGATGAAGTGCATATTGAAAAGGGCTATTATACGCCAAGCATTGCCAAAGCTTATACGAAATACCTGCAGGACAGGGAAGAACTTTATGCCGGAGAAAACCGGGATGTTACGCTCATGGATATTGCAGTTATCGGCATGAAGGCCCTGCGTAAGGAAGGTAAGCTGGATGACCTCGATAAGTCCGAGGAAATCAATGCGTGCAGTATTGTGGTGGAAGCGGATATCAATGGCAAGCCTGAGGAATGGTTGGTGATGTTCAAGAATGAAACCCATAACCATCCGACGGAAATCGAGCCGTTCGGCGGGGCCGCTACCTGCCTGGGCGGTGCCATCCGTGACCCGCTCTCCGGCCGTTCCTATGTCTATCAGGCCATGCGCGTAACCGGTGCAGCTGACCCGCGCCGCCTGTTAAAGGATACTCTGCCGGGAAAACTTCCCCAGAAGAAGATTACCTTGGGTGCTGCAGCAGGTTACAGCTCCTATGGTAATCAGATTGGACTGGCAACAGGGCAGGTACGGGAAGTCTACCATGAAGGTTACATGGCCAAGCGCATGGAAATCGGTGCCGTTATCGCGGCTGCGCCCAAGGAAAATGTGGTGCGTGAGGTGCCTGCTGCTGGTGATATCGTCGTATTGGTCGGCGGCCGTACCGGCCGTGATGGCTGCGGCGGTGCAACAGGCTCCTCTAAGGAACATACAGAGGAATCTTTGACTTCCTGTGGTGCAGAAGTACAGAAGGGTAATCCGCCTACGGAGCGCAAAATTCAGCGTCTGTTCCGCAATCCGGAAGTCAGCCGCATGATTAAGCGGTGCAACGACTTCGGTGCCGGCGGGGTGGCGGTAGCTATCGGGGAACTTGCTCCGGGGCTGACCATCAATCTCGATGCGGTGAAGAAGAAATACAAGGGCCTTGATGGCACGGAACTCGCTATCTCCGAATCACAGGAACGCATGGCCGTGGTAATCCGTCCTGAGCAGTTGGAAAAATTTGCCCGGCTTGCTGATGCAGAAAATCTGGAAGCGACCAAGGTGGCTGAAATCACGAAGGAACCGCGTCTTATTATGAACTGGCGGGGCAAGGCCATTGTACAGATGGAGCGTAAGTTCCTGGATACCAATGGTGTTCGTCAGCATGTCAAGGCCAAGATTACCTGTCCGGACAAAAACAGCAGCTATCTGCAGCAGATTCCGGCAGCTGTAGAGGCCGAGAAAAAGAACCTGGAGCAGAGCTGGCTGACCAATTTGAAAGATTTGAATGTCTGCAGTCAGAAGGGCCTTGCCGAGCGTTTTGACTCGACCATTGGCGGCAATACGGTTTTGATGCCCTTCGGCGGCCGCCGTCAGCTGACACCGGCGGAAGGTATGGTAGCCAAGCTGCCTGTGGAAGGTGCAGAAACCACGACGGCAACGGCGATGACCTTTGGTCTCAATCCGGCGCTG
The DNA here is from genome assembly GCA_902798865.1 of Pseudoselenomonas ruminantium. Taxonomy (GTDB): domain Bacteria; phylum Bacillota; class Negativicutes; order Selenomonadales; family Selenomonadaceae; genus Selenomonas_A; species Selenomonas_A ruminantium_L. The sequence continues at coordinate 4,375 of CADBYQ010000183.1, forward strand.
ACGGAATGGAGCCCGTTCCATGGTGCACTCTATGCCGTGGTAGAAGCTGC
>CADBYQ010000184.1 GCA_902798865.1 Pseudoselenomonas ruminantium
CGCATCTGCAAGAGGCTGATACTTCCAAGGCTTGCTCTTGCAAAGTGTTACCGACAGCTTGGCAATGAGGAACAGGCAAGGGACTACGAGAGAGAAGCATCGGAAGTTGAAGAAAACAAAGATTGAGCCTATAATGATATTCGTATTATTATGTTTATCAGCGGAGGCATGTTATGCAGATTATTATTGTGGGCTGCGGAAACGTAGGACTTACACTTACAGCACTTCCACTTATTATTGTATACTTCATCCTTGCTAAGTACATTGTAGCAGTAATGCAGGCAAAAAAAACTACCATTGCCCCCGTTGGTGGGAAGGAATATAAATTTGTCTTGGCGAATATTATTTATTATCAACATATATGTATTTCGCTGAGGAGGCGGCCAAGTTGGATAGAAAACTACGGGTACTGATTACGGATGATTCAAAGCTCTTGCGCAAGAAGCTGCGTCAGGAGCTGGAATCTTTGGATTGTGAGGTTTTGGAAGCGCAGAATGGCAAGGAAGCTGTAATGCTTAATCTGGAGGAGCAGATTGATTGTGTGTTCCTGGATATTGTTATGCCGGAAGTGGGCGGTATTGAAGCTCTGCAGGTAATCAAGGAAGTCAATCCGGATTTGCCGGTCGTGATGCTGTCTTCAGCAGGTACGCCGCAGAAACTCATGACTACCTTGAAGATGGGGGCAATGGATTTTATTCAGAAGCCCTATTCCAGCGAGCAGATTAAGAAAGCTGTGGAGACAGTGCGAAGGAAGGTCGCGGCGAATGATCAGTAATTTTAGCATTGTCCAATGCATCTTCAATCGGGACCAATATACACCCGAGGAGATGCGGCGGATTCTACTGGAGGCCGAGCAGGATGAATCCTCCGCTGCTAAACTTTTAGCTGATGACGCCATGGACATTAATCCAGTCAGGACAGCGGTGCTGCTGGCCATGGGAAATAATTATCCCAATCAGGAACTGCATTATGCGTCCTATATGGAAATGTTCATGACGGCGATGAAAACGATGTTGCATACGGAGGCGGTAGTGGAGCGGTTTCCCTGCGAAGAAGACGAGGAACAGCCCTGCTATGCCACGTCGCAGCGGCTTAGCGGGGACATCAGTTTTACGGCAGGTCTCATTGCCAGCGAGCCGGTTTATCTGAAACTGGCGGAGCGCTACAGTGAAGAAGAGCTTCCCGAGATGGATGAAATGGCCAAAGACTGTCTGGAGGAGTTTATCAATGTGCTCAACGGGATGTTCAGTGTTTCGTTGGGGGAACAGAACATCGAGACGGATTTGGAACTGCCCCGTTTCGGGCAGAATGTAATCCCGCATGGCAGCAATCAGCTGCGCCTGCGGGTGCATAGTGCGGTAGGTTCGTTCCAAGTGGTTATGGCTACCGACGAGTTCTTTTAGACGGCGGTTTTTCCCGCCGTTAATTTTTTTTGAAAAAAATGCAAAAAAGGTGTTGACAGATGAGATATATATGCGTATAATAATTCTTGTCGCTGAACGAAAGCGATAAACGAAATGACTGTTCATCAGTTACAATTAAATAGCTTTTTAAGTAGAGCATTGTGGAGAGTTGTCCGAGTGGTTGAAGGAGCACGCCTGGAAAGCGTGTATACGGTGAACGCTGTATCGAGAGTTCGAATCTCTCACTCTCCGCCATTTTTATATTCTTTTTCAGGTCGGGTTGCAGTGTCTGGGTCTTGCGCAATGAAGTCCTGTGAACCTCGTCAGGTCCGGAAGGAAGCAGCGATAAGCGGGGTGCTTCATGTGCCGCGAGGTTGCCTGGGGACTGCGGCTCGACGTGAGAAAGAATACTGGAGAACAGTCGGAAGACTGTTCTTTTTTTGTCTATGAGGGAGGGAAGTTTAAGTAACTGATTTTATAGATAAAGGTGTGTATCCGTGATATAATGTGTTTATGGAGGAAAAACCATGAATACATCAAATATCACGAATTACAAGCCTAAAGAATTTGCTGAACTTCTTAACGTCTCGGTAAAGACGCTCCAGCGTTGGGACAGAGAGAAAACGCTTGTAGCAAACAGAACCCCGACTAACCGAAGGTATTATACTTACGACCAGTATTTACAGTTCAAAGGGATTGGCAGAGATACTGACTCTCGAAAGATAGTCATTTATACAAGGGTATCGACCAGAAATCAAACTGACGACCTTGAGAATCAAGTTGATTTTCTTCAGCAGTATGTCAACGCCAAAGGGCTTATAGCTGATGACATTGTCAGAGATTATGGAAGTGGTCTTAATTATAACCGCAAGAAATGGAATCAGCTTCTAAACGAAGTCATGGAAAACAAAATCAAAGTGATTTTTATATCACACAAGGATAGATTTGTTCGATTTGGCTTTGACTGGTTCGAGAAATTCTGTAATAAGTTCAATGTAGAGATAGTAGTTGTTAAGAACGAGAAGCTGTCTCCACCCGAAGAGCTTGTGCAGGATATAGTAAGTATTCTTCAGGTATTTTCTTGCAGGCTCTATGGTCTACGGAAATACAAAAAACAAATTGAAGGGGATGAGACTATTGCTAAAGGCGTTCAAAACGGAGATAGCCCCGACTGAAGAACAGAGAAGCAAAATACTCCGTTCTATCGGTGTGGCTAGATTCCTGTACAACCAGTACATAGCCTATAACCGTCACCTGTACAAGATGTACCAGCGCGGTCAGCTTGACGAGAAACAAAAACATTTTGTCACCGCCAACGTCTTCGACAAGTACGTTAATCACGAGTTAAAGAAAGAATTGCCATGGATTGACAAGTGCGGCTCTAAGGCACGCAAGAAAGCCTTAGTTAATGCTGAGCAAGCTTTTCGGCGTTTCTTCTCCGGTATGTCGGGTTTTCCAAACTTCAAAAAGAAAACCAATCAGGATGTGAAACTGTATTTTCCGAAGAACAACAAAGGTGACTGGACGATATGGCGGAATAAGCTGATGATACCTACGTTAAAACAGGTTAAGCTAAAGGAGTTTGGCTATCTTCCTGTGGGAGCAAAAGTAACCAACGGTACAGTTTCCTATGTAGCTGGACGGTTTTATGTTTCTGTTGTTGTGGATATTGATGAAAAATCCAAGTATAACAAGGATTTGGAAACATCATATCATGCAGTGACAGATGGTATAGGCATAGATTTAGGCGTGAAAGACCTTGCTGTCGTCAGTGATGGCAAAGTCTTCAAGAATATCAACAAGAGTTCGAAGGTCAAAGGACTGGAGAAACGGCTTCGGAGAGAGCAGAGGTGCCTTAGCCGTAAATATGAGTTTAGAAAAAAGAAAGGTGGTAAGACTGCTACTGCCTCTGCAAACATAGAAAAACAAAAGTTGAAGGTACAGAAACTTCATCAACGCATTGACAACATCCGTGAGGATTATGAGAACAAGACCGTTCACGAGGTAGTGAAGCAAAAACCACGTTTTATTACTACGGAAGACTTGAACGTCAAAGGCATGATGAAAGATAGGCATCTGGCAAAAGCTGTGGCAGCACAGAGGTTTTTCTCCCTACTGTCTAAGCTGAAACGTAAAGCAGAAATCATCGGCATAGAGTATAGAACTGTTGACAGGTTCTATCCAAGTTCCAAAACCTGCCATGCTTGCGGGTATATACATAAAGGTCTGAAACTCAAAGACAGAGTGTATGTTTGCCCAGAATGTAGCTATACAGCGGATAGGGATTTCAATGCTTCGCTTAATCTGAGAGATGCTAAAGAATATCGGGTAGCTTAATAACACAAGTTCCGATATATGTACCGATGGCTAGTCGGGAACAGACTTGCCTCCTTGCGTAGCAAGGAGTGTGATGTCAACGCCTTCGGAGTGCTATACAAACGCTAGTAGCTTATCTTTCGGGATAGCGAGAGCGGGCACGATGAACAAGGAATTTTTCTAAGACATATACACTTTTGTCTATGTTTTTAGTAGCAGAATTATGGCCTATATTGCACTTTATCGTAAATGGCGTCCCGGCACCTTCGGGGATTTGGTGGGACAGGAACACATCAGCCGCACACTTTCAAATGCCATTACTACCGGGCGTATTGGTCATGCCTATCTCTTTTCCGGCCCGCGTGGTACAGGTAAGACCAGTACGGCCAAAATCCTGGCCAAGGCGCTCAACTGCGAACATGGGCCGACGCCGGAACCCTGCGGCAAGTGCCGGGCCTGTCAAAAAATCAATGATGGTTCCTCGATGGATGTGTTTGAAATCGATGCGGCCTCCAACCGCGGTATTGATGAAATCCGTGATTTGCGGGAGACGGTGAAATTTGCGCCAGTGGATGGGCGTTACAAGGTCTATATCATCGACGAAGTGCATATGCTGACCACGGAGGCATTTAATGCGCTGCTGAAGACCTTGGAAGAACCGCCTGCCCATGTGGTGTTTATCTTGGCAACTACGGAGGCCCATAAACCGTGGAAGAAATCCGTGGACGGCTGGAAACGGTGGTTACGGAAATGGGGCTGCAGGCAGAGGCCGAGGCTTTGGATATGATTGCTATTCAGGCCGACGGCGGCCTGCGTGATGCGCTGTCTTTGCTTGACCAGTGTTCGGCTTTGGCTGAGGGCGAGCTTACTGCTGCCCGCGTGCGGCAGGTATTGGGGCTTATCGGTCATGACTGGATTTACAAATTGACCGAGGCCATCTATGCCCGCAAAGCGCAGGTGGCACTGGGCGTTTTGGCTGAACTTTTGCGGGACGGCAAGGATTTGAAACAGGTGCTCACCGAGCTGTCCCTGCATTTGCGCAGTCTGATGATTTATCAGGCCACGGGAACCTTGGAGCAGATGGATTTATATGCCGAGCCGGATGCTGTTTTGCAGGAGCAGGGAAAATTCTTCGATACGGAAGAACTCATGGCGATGATAAAACGGCTCCATGAGGCATTGGCGGAGATAAAATGGTCGCCGCAGCCGCGGATTACGGTGGAAGTGGCCTTGATGGCCCTGTGCAATCCAACGGTCAGTGGGGCTGTGCCGCAGGCTGCAGGGGCAGCTGTGGATGATGGCCGCATTGCCCAGCTGGAGGCAAAATTATCGCAGATGGCGGCGCAACTGGCCGCAAGACCTGCAGCTGTGGCGGCGCAGGCAGGTACAGGCAAACCTGCTGCGCAGCGCGCTGTCGTATCGGGACGGGAGGCTGCAACGCGGGCGGCTGCCCCTGCTGAACCGATGCCACAGGAACCGGTTATTCCCATTACCGCCAGTGATGCAGAAGTTTGGGATAAGCTGTTAGCGCTGCTCAAAGAACGCAATAAAATGCCGATTTTTGCCTGCATGAATCAGGGACAGTTTGCTGGCATGAGCGATACGCAGTTCTTCGTCAAATTCAAGGGTGTGCTCATGGCGGATTTGGCTATGCGCAATTACCGCAAGCAGTTGGAAGAGTTCATTGAGGAACTTACAGGCCGCCCGCTGCGTCTGCATTGCAGGGGGGAGGATACGCCGCTTATGCCGCCGCCCAAACCGGTGAAGAAAAAGGCAGCCCCGCCGCCACCACCGGAAGAACCGTCCATTCATGTGGATTTGGACGCTCTGCCGCCGGAGGAACGGGCGCCGCTGGAAAAAGCGTTTGAGATATTTGGTGACCATGTGGTTGAGATAGAGGACGATAAGCAATGAAAGGGTTAATCAGCCAATTACAGGAGCAGAAAGGCTTTTCAGAGTCAGAGCGCACGATTGCCGATTTTTTGTTGGCCAATTTTCGTATGCTGCCGTCGATGTCTACCCGTCAACTGGCCAAGGAGACATTTACCAGCTCGGCAGCCATTGTACGGTTCAGTCAGAAATTGGGTTTTGGCGGGTATTCAGAATTCCGGGTGAAATTTCTGGCGGATATGATGCAGTATATGGAACGTCCGCATGGGGATGAACTGGCCATGACGGACAGAGATTCGGTGCATTCGCTGCTGGATAAGGTGACCAGCATTTCCATAGATGCATTAAAGGAGACCCGCAGTATGCTGGAACCGGGGGATTTTGTGCGGGCGCTGGCCATTTTGAATAAGACGGCACATGTTGATTTTTATGCGATGGACAATAATCTGGATATTGCCAATATGGCAGCGACGAGTTTTATCATGGCCAATAAGTGTTCCACGGTTCATCCGGCCATGACCATGCAGTATTTGCAGGCTACGGGAGCCCCGAAGGAGCACGTAGCGTTTTTCATCAGCCGTACAGGCGAGAATCGCATGCTTTTGGATATTGCCCATCTGTTGAAATTGCGCGGTAATCCCATTATGCTGCTGACGGCTTCGCCACAATCGAGTATTGCGGCTATGGCCGATGTGGTATTTCCGGTGGCAACGGCAAAATCCATGGAGGAACTGGGGCCACGCGTGTTTTTGCTGGGGGCTAAGTATGTGATGGATATTTTGTTCGCGGTGCTGATGACGCGTGTGGATTATCATAGTGCGCAGCAGAAGGAAGCGTGGTTGGGGAAGCATTTCTACTATTGATGGTAGACAGTAAGTTCATACGATGAAAGAAGGCGCCGCCCCGTTTTGTCCTTTATTTATATCCGATTGGTTGCGCTTGTTTTGGTCTATAGACAGATAATTAAATAGAATGAGTTTATTTTGAAACGCTGATACACAGAAGGGGCATTTATGCTGTCTACTGTTGTATCAGCGTTTCTTATTGGTTCTGATTTATTGTTTCGTGGTTTTTCGCGTGTTATATTAAAAATACCTTAAGGGAATGAGGCTGAATGCAAAGTCTCGGGCGATAAATTTTTAGGAGAGGAAAATCATGACAAAACAAGAACTGTTCGATAAGTTTATCGAATTCATGGGTGAGTTTGCTCAGATTAAAGCAGTAGCAGCTCTCCGTGATGGCTTTATTATGACCACGCCGTTTACGATTTGTGGTTCGGTATTCCTGCTGTTGGCGAATCTGCCGCTGCCGGGGTATCCGGAGTTTATGGCCTCCATCTTTGGGGCTGATTGGACGGCACCGCTTAATGCAGTAGCCGGTGGTACGTTCAGTGTGCTGGCGTTGATTGTTGTTCTGGCAATCACGTATAAATTTGTGGAGAATGAAGGTTGCGATGCCATCATGGCTTCCATCTTGTCCTTATCTACTTTTTTGATTTTAATGCCGCCGCAGATTGTCAGCAAAGGTGGGGAAACCGTTGGTGACATTATCCCGAAGGCCTGGGTGGGCAGTAACGGTGTAATCACCGCCATCCTGATTGCATTTTTTGTATCGTATGTGTTCTGCTACTGTGAAAAGAATCATATCGGCATCAAGATGCCGGATTCGGTTCCTTCCGGTGTAGCCAAGGCGTTCACGGCCCTGGTTCCGGGTATGATTTTCTTCACTTCGGCGTCTGTGCTCTATGGCCTTTGCCATTATATGGGGGCTACGACCTTGCCGGAACTGGTGTTTCAGGTTATTCAGACACCGCTGCAGGGGCTTTCGGATTCCCTGGCGGGCGGCTCCATTATCGTAGGTTTGCAGAGTATCCTGTTCTGGGCAGGTATTCACGGCCCGAATGTTGTGGGCGGCGTGGTAAGCCCGTTGCTCATTGCCAACTCTTTGGATAACCAGCACCTCATTGATGCAGGCATGAGCCTCATCAACAATCCCGAAGCAAAGATTTTCACCTGTCAGATTAACGATGTGTTCGTTAAGAGCGGCGGCTGCGGTCTGACGCTTGGCCTGTTGTTTGCCGGCCTGTTTGCGGCGCGTTCGCAGCAGCTCAAATCGTTGATGAAGATGGCCTTTGTGCCCGGTCTGTTCAATATCAATGAACCGATTATCTTCGGTCTGCCGATTGTGTTCAACCCGTATCTTTTGGTTCCCTTCATTGTTGTTCCGCTGATTGCGATGTTTGTAACTTATTTTGCCATTAGCACAGGCTTTATGGCGCCGTTCAGCGCTGTACAGGTT
>CADBYQ010000185.1 GCA_902798865.1 Pseudoselenomonas ruminantium
CTGCGCAAAGTCCAGCGGCTGCAACAAATCATTATGGATGAGCTTGTTAATCATGTAGTCGGAAGGACAGAGCACATCTGCGCTCTCGTCCTCCTCCTCGGCAAACATATCGCAGCCACTCATCAGAAAAGTGGACATGAGCAGCAGGGTCAACAGAAGTTTCTTCATCATGCCTGCCCCCTTTTCTCCGCCTGACGATAACGGGTAATCACCTTATAATTGAGCATCAAAAGTGCCGCAAAGACCAATACGCCGCAGAAGAACAGCGTAGACAGCGCATACATTTCCGGATGCACGCCCAGTTTGAGCTCCGAATAAATTTCCGTGGTCAGGGTTTCAATGCCCGCGCCCTTGGTAAAGTAGGTCACGATAAAGTCATCGGCACTCATGGCAAAGGACAGCAGGAACGCTGCCACAATGCCCGGCATAAGCTCCGGCAAAATGACCTTGCGGAACGCCTGCACCGGCGTCGCGCCCAAATCACGCGCCGCCTCATAATAAACATTATCCATGGACAATACCTGCGGCAGAATGCAAAGCATCGCATAAGGCAGGCTGATGACGATATGGGCCAGCAAAATGGTATCGTACCCCAGACGCAAGCCTAAGCCCAAAAAGAGCAGCATCAGCGAGATGCCCGTCACGATATCGGCATTGAGCAGGGGGATATTAGCCAGCCCCCGCATAAGCATGCGGCTCTGCCGTCCCATCTGCCGCATCCCCAGCGCCGTAACAAGCGCCAACAGCGTGGCAAAAACAGCTGAAGTCACGCCAATGGTCAGGGTATTGGAAAAGGCATTTAAGATTTCCTCGCTCTCGACCAGCTTTTCATACCATTCCCAGGTAAAGCCCGTCCACTGCCCCCGATAGCGGCTGGCATTAAAGGACTGGGCAATCAGCACCACAATCGGCGCATAGAGGAAGGCCACAATCGCGCCCAGATAAAGATTCTTTACTTTCTGCATCATGCCCTTCCTTTCTTCGTCTGCCGCGCCGTTTCGCCGTTATCGGTGAAGGCTTCCAGCAGGATGTTCAAGATGATGAAGACCATGAGCACCATGGACAGCGCACTGCCAAGCTGCCAGTCATAAGCCGCCGTGAATTCCTGTTCGATGATATTGCCCACGAGCAAAACCTTGTTGCCGCCCAGTAAAGCACTGATGACAAATGTGGTCAACGCGGGGATAAACACCATCGTAGAGCCGCTGACAATCCCAGGCATGGACAGGGGCAAAAGCACCCGCCGAAAGGTCTGATAAGGATTCGCGCCCAAATCCCGCGCCGCTTCGATAATGCTGTTGTCAATGCGGTTAATCGCCACATAGAGGGGCAGTACCATATAGGGCAGGAAGTTGTAGACCATGCCGATAATGATGGCCAGCGGCGTATTGATGATATGCACCTCCGGCAGCCCCAGCGATTGCAGGAACATATTGATAAGACCATGTTTTTCCAAAATGGTCTGCCAGGCCATTGTCGTAAGCAGCGAATTCATCCAAAGGGGCAGCAAAAAGAGCAAAAATACCAACAGCCCCCGGCTCTCCTTACGCTCCCGCAGGATAAGGCACAGCGGATAAGCCAGCACCAGACAGATAAACGTGCTGATAAGTGCCAGCTCCACCGACAGCCCCAAGGCTTTCAGATACTCCCATTGAAGTACCGTCTGCAAATGCACGAGCGTAAAGCCGCCGTCCACGTCTTTTAATCCGTTCCAAAGAACAAAGAACAGCGGCAGCACGATAAAGAGCACCGCCCACAAACCGAAAGGCAGGGCTAGGAAACGCTGGCTGGAAAGGCGTTCATTCATCGCTCACCGCCTCCTCGTCTTCCGATTCGGGCTTCGCCATAATCTGAATGTTGGCAGCGGCAAGTTTAATGCCCACCTCTTTGCCCTGCTCATGGCCGGTAATGGTCTGCACCAGCCATTCAAAACCGCCGGCTTCAATGGTGATATCATAGACCGTCCCCTTGAAGACAACCTGCTTGATTCTGCCGGTGAACTGTCCTTCCTCGGGCGCACAAATCTGAATATCCTCCGGGCGAATCTGCACATCCACGGGAACATTTTCGCCAAACCCCGTGTTGATGCAGGGAATATCCTTGCCCAAAAGATGTACGAGCTTATCCCGCACCATAATGCCGTCAATGATGTTGCTGTCGCCGATAAAGTCAGCTACGAACGCATTTTCTGGCTCGTTGTACACGTTCTCCGGCGTACCAATCTGCTGAATCCACCCCTGATTCATGACCACTACGGTATCGGACATGGACAGGGCTTCTTCCTGGTCATGGGTGACGAACACAAAGGTAATGCCGAGCTCCCGCTTGATTTTCACGAGTTCCCGCTGCATATTCTGCCGCAGTTTGAGGTCAAGTGCGGATAACGGTTCATCGAGCAGCAATACCTTCGGCTCGTTTACGATAGCGCGGGCAATGGCAATGCGCTGCTGCTGGCCGCCGGACATCTGCGTAACCCGGGCATGTTCATAGCCGTCGAGGTTTACGAGCTTTAGGGCATATTTTATCTTATCGCGAATGTAACTTGCGCTTTTCCCCTTGAGTTTCAGGCCAAAGGCGATATTTTCCGCCACGTCCATATGCGAGAACAGGGAATACTTCTGAAACACCGTATTGACCTGCCGCTTTTCAGGCTGAAGGTTCGTGATATCCTGCCCATCAAACCAGATTTTGCCGCTGTCCGGGGTTTCAAAGCCGCCAATCAGCCGCAGGATTGTGGTCTTGCCACAGCCCGAAGGGCCCAAAAGGGTCACAAATTCATTCTCGTGAATGGTTAAATCCAGGTCTTCAAGAATCTGCCGACCATCATAGCTTTTGTTGACGCGTTCAAGACGCAAAAGTTCTTTTTCCATTTATCGTCCCTTTACTTCATTTAAGATTTGCGCCATAGGGATGTCCCTATAGACGCCAAGGTATATTCTATCACGAATCATGCAAAAATACTAAGGAAAATTGACACTCCCCATAACTAACTTAGGGGTTTTACAGCGGTTTGGATAAGGGTAACTCTTCTTGTCCATAAGCCCACCTTCTTTCTTCGGTGATGAGACGATGTGATGTATGTCAGTCACCCTAACGCAACCATATCACTATTCGTTTTATAGAACTTTGTCCGCGATTGACGGCTTACCAGCAAATAGCCCTGCTGCGCTAAGTTATTTAGTACCTTGCTACGCAAGTAGCTGGAATTGCTAATGCCCAAATGAGCCGCAATATCGGCAACATTCCGAGCCTGATTGTAACAGTAACTCAAAACTTTATCATCATGCTCTGTTCCCTGTGAAACAGGGGGATATGACAAAATCATAGCACTGCCGCTTTCCAGTCCCTCATTATAGGTCAGGTCAGGCAAAACCAATGTGAAGTGATCTGACGTAGAAGAAATGTAAGGTTTATGCCGTTCATCCGCCTTTTCATATTCTTCTACAATCTTGTCAAACCCTGTCCCTGCTGCTTCCATGACATTACAGGCCACTAACACGGCACAGATAATTTCATTCCTGCGCTTGGAGATAATATTTGATAAATCATAGGTTACACCAATTTCAGCCCCACGGTAGAAACTTCCCGGCGATGATATTTCCAGCCTATCACGGAACATATCAATTTGTATCTGTGTACCATCAAGGAAATAGTCTTTATGCGCTATGGCGTTTATCACCCCTTCAAATACAGCCCGCTGGGGATAGGCATCTATATTGATACGCCCGGTATTGGTCTTTAACAGCGAATGATTCATGCGTTGGTAAACAAAATCACAGATATTTTGGATGGTCTGAATGATGTTGCCTTGAAAACGATTCACCGTCACAATGCGCTGACTCCCCTTGTTGAAGCCAGAAAACACAGAACAAGTTACTGCTGTCTTAGCCCCATCATAGCCATCGGCAAATAACGTGGCACCATTGGTCAGCATACCATTTTCATCAAAAAAGCCCAACGAACGCAACGCTTTATCCGTATAGGTCTTACCGCCATTATGCTGCGCATAAAAGTCCAACAGCGTCCCAAAATCCTCTCGCTTATAATGAACGTCTGATATCAAACTATCAAACTGGGCATTTTGACTGGCTATGCTCATTTCTATGATTTCTTCATAGGTAGCACCATTCGTAAAGCCGTCACGCCTCATATATATGGCAGGAATATTTTGATATTTAAGGATAACAGGCCGTGTAGGGGATGTTTCTACCCTTATATGAACCACAAAACGTTCCTTGTCCTTTACTTCATAACGCAGAAACTCAATTTTCATAGGCGGACGGGGAACCAAATGCTCATTGACTTGATTATTAAAGTAGTTTCTCTCCTTGTCAGCCGCCATCCGTTCATAGCCTATAAGTTTGTGTGTCTTGTCTTCAACCCCTAAAT
>CADBYQ010000186.1 GCA_902798865.1 Pseudoselenomonas ruminantium
TTTCCCACGCAAAATTTTGAGGATATTGAGGCCGGTGCTCTTTTTCCCGCTTTCTTTTTTCTTGTTCGCGTGGAAACGCTCTCTTTCTTTTGCCATGCGGTTGGCATTGGCTGTGGCCTGCTGGATGGCCTGCTGGCATTCTGAACAATAGACGCCGGCCTTGATGAGCTTGCCGCAGCGGCTGCAAGGATAAGCAATTTTGCCGCTCATGGCAAATTGGCCGCTTTGAATCATTTTGGAGGCAACGACCAATGGGGCACCGGTATTTTTTACAATATCGCGTGCGCTGCAATTGGGGTTGGCTTCGACATATTTTTTTACTTCTAATTCATAATCCCGGTAGGCGTTATAACATTTTTGACAGGTACCGGCACCGGTATCCGCAAACAGCTTACCGCAAAGCGGGCAGTTTTTTAGTACGGGGCGGTTCTTGCTCGAATACGTTATCATCGTTAATCATCCCTTCCTTATTCATAGGGAGTAATGCATCCCTGCAAATGGACTACTGTCTTCATTATAACACAATAGAAACAAATAATATATAATTCAGAAAAATATTTTTATTTGTTGCGCGTTGACTTTGGCGGAAAAGTCACTATAATAAATAGTTAGCAAACTAATTATTATTGAGGAGCAATTATGAAGCGGGAAATGATACCTTCCTTTGCTGAACTGGAACGGCATAAGGAGCTCGTGCCGGAGATTAATCCGGCGGCGGTGATTGCCATGCTGCGCATTAAGACGGTCAGTGAGGAGATTCAGGATTCCATATTGGATGTTTTGCAGCAGACGTATCACCTGTCAGAAGGCAAGTTTTGTGCGCTGATTGTGTTGCACCAGCGTGGAGAAAAGGGAATGGCCCCATCCGAACTGGCGGAAAAAGTTGGCGTAACGCGGGCGACCATCAGCAATATGCTGCAGCGCATGGAGCGGGATGGGCTGGTCGATATCCGTCCCGCCGAGCAGGATGGCCGGGGCAAGATTGTGAATCTGACGCAGGAAGGTCGAGATTTCATGGAAGAGATTTTGCCGCCGCATTATCTGCGGGTAAGCAAGCTGATGGAGAAACTGACGGAAGATGAGCAGAAGAAACTCATCATGCTGCTGGAAAAATTAAGTGCCTGAGGCACTTTTTTATGTAAATAGTTAGAAAGCTAATTAAAGGGAGAAATGATGATGAACACAAAGCAGAAAGCCATGCGTACGGGCATGGTATTTATTGCCCTGCTGATTATCGGCGGGCTGGTACTAATGTACAAGGGCAATGATGCTCTGGTGCTGGCTACGGAGAAGAAGGAAGGGATACTTACTGCTGAGCAGGTGAAGATGTCCTTTGATTCGGTCAGCGGGCGTCTGATTAAAGAGGCGGTAAAGGAAGGGGATTTCGTCAAGAAGGGCGATGTCATCATGGAACTAGATTCCACGGATACGGATTTGGCCATTGCGAAGTTAAAGACCCAGATTGCGCAGATGGAAGCACAGATTGCCTCCACGAGCGGTACGCAGGGGATTAATTTTATGAAGGCGGATACGGATGAAAGCCAGAGCTATCGCGGGATTGACCAGCAGCAGGCAGCTTTGCAGTCCGCAAGTGTCACGCTGAAAAATGCACAGCTTGACTACAATCGTAAAGCCTCTCTGGTGCAGGCCGGTGCCATTGCGCAGTCACAGCTCGATGATGCGGAAATGACCCTCAATGTGGCCAGAGCCAATGTGGAACAGCAAAAACAGCTGCTCAGCAAGCTGACTGCCGCTACCAATGGCAGCGGTACGGATACCATTGCGCAGGAACGGCAGGCTGCTGCGAATATGGCCAATGATGTAGAGGCCCTGCGTCAGCAGAAAGCGGCCTTGGAAGTGCAGCTGAAGGAATTGGAAGTGGCCAAGGAACGCCTGACCCTGCGTGCGCCGGAAGACGGCAAGATCCTGAAAGTCCTGGCTAAAGAAGGGGAAATGATTTCGCCGTCTACGCCTGTGGTATTGCTCGAAAGCAATCGCAGCTATTACGATATCTATGTCAGCGAAAAGCAGGCTGCAGGTCTTTCGGAAGGCATGGAAATCACGGGCACGACAGTAGCCGGGGAAAAGCAGGTTACGGGTACGGTACGTCTCCTGACGCAGGCTCCGGGCTTTGCGGATTTGAAGCAGAGCCGCGAAAAAGGGCAGTCGGACCTTTCCGCGTTCCAGGTGCGTATTTACATTGACAAGCAGGATGGCATTTTGCCGGGCATGACTATTGGGGTGAAAGATAGTGAATTCACTAAGAGATGAAATTAAGTTCCTGTTTTCCGGTCAAGGCATGCCCTATGAAAAGGTCTGTATCATGGTGGCCATGGTTATCACGCTGTTTGTATCGGTGCTGCTTACTGGCAACATTGCCAAGGATGTTAAAATCGTTGTTATCGATTTGGATAACTCGGCTTATACGCGCGACTTGATAAACCGCATTGATGCTTCGCAGTATATGAAGGTAACAGCGGTGTTAAATACCGCACAGGATCCAAAGGATTTATTCTATCAGGACAGGGCTTTTGCTGTGGTGTATTTCCCCAGAGGACTGGAGAAGGATAGATATACGGGGGTAGCATCCAATATTGGCGTGTTCTACGATAACACGAACTCGGCCAATACCAGTAACATCAAGGAAGCCTTAAATGAAATCGTAGGGCTCGATAATGCAGCAGCAAATGGTGATGTGGGCAGTACCAATGACAGCATTTACGGCAGCGTAAGTCTTGCGACCCGCAGCCTGTTTAATCCGCAGGAATCCAAGGACAACGGGGAAACATTAGGGTTCTTGTTTTTCTTTGGCTCCATGTTTTTTACCTTTGCGACCATTGGTATGATACCGCGCCTTAGGCTGACACATCAGCTGGATAAAGTATTACTTGAAGGTACGCCGTGGGATTTGCTGGCAAGGCTCGTTCCCTATGCCTGCTGTCTGTTGGTATCCTGGGTGCTGGGGTTGGCAGTCCTGCGTGTATGGGGCGATTTGACCTTTTCGGGCAGTCTGTTTACGTTTATATTTGTGCAGATATTCTATATCTTTACGGTGGGAACGCTGTCGCTGATGTTTGGATGGACGGCAGCAAACCCTGGTATTGCGTCAAGCCGCATGATTCTCTTTATTCCAGGCGGCTTTATTTTGGGCGGTGGTGCAGGGCCGACCACTTTCTTTGCGGATTGGGTGGTCAAGTTCAGCCATGTATTCCCGCTTACTTGGGAATTTCACTTTGAACGGGATATCATAGCCCGGGGCGCAGGTTTTTTCGATATTACGCAGACGTTTGGGGCGTTTCTCGTCTATATGGGGATTGTCGGGATTTTGTTCTGTCTGCGGTTTAATGCGTCCCGCAAGGAGCTTTTGGCCCAGAAGGCCGGTGAGCAGCGTCAGCAGCGGCAGATGGAAAAACTGGCCAAGGAATTAGCAGAATAGGGGTGAGCGCATGAGCACGGAAACGACAGAAATCAACACAGCAGCGCTGATTGAGGAAATCAGGAACAGGCCAAAGCAGGAAATCCAATGCAAGCGCATTTTGCTGCCCACGGATGGTTCCGGGCAGGCCTTCAAGGCCGTCAGTGAGGCCATCCATTTGGCGGCGGTAACGGGCGCAGAACTGACACTGCTGATGGTGGTGGATTACAATAAAAATGTGGCGGCTTTTGAACAGGTCAGCCTCAGCGGCTATGTGCCGGCAGAGCTCAAAATCGCGGCTTATCAGTTTTTGGCAGAACTCATGCATGTGATTCCCAGTGAAATCCGCGCCCATACCCGTGTGGAGGTGGGCGACCCCGGCGAGATTATCCTGCAAGTGGCCGCGGAAGAGGAAAGCGATATGATTGTCATGGGCACGCATGGCTTTGGCACTTTCCGCAGCCTGCTGCTGGGCAGCGTATCGAATTTCGTGATGCAGCATGCCGCTTGTCCTGTGCTTTTGTGCAAAGGCATGCCGGACGATTGGGATGATGATGAACATTATATAGCAGCAAAATAAATGGGACTGAGCAGTTTGGTGATGGAACTGCTCATTTTTTTATATCTTCAATGATAATGATAATGACTTGCAATATCGTTTAACTGCGGTTATAATGGTATTAGATTTGAGAGGAGGCACAATATGAAAGATTATTTACAGATTATGAGGGTTTCAGGTCGGGAAATCATTGATTCCCGTGGCAATCCTACGGTGGAGGCAGAGGTCACATTGGCAGATGGCTCCGTGGGCCGGGCAGCAGCGCCGAGCGGCGCATCCACAGGTGAGTTTGAGGCGCTGGAACTGCGCGATGGGGATAAGAGCAAGTTCGGCGGCAAGGGCGTAAGCAAGGCCGTGGAAAATATCAATGAGAAAATTGCTCCGGCGATAGCGGGGATGGAT
>CADBYQ010000187.1 GCA_902798865.1 Pseudoselenomonas ruminantium
CCTCTCCTTGTCAGCAGCCATCCGTTCATAGCCTATAAGCTTATGTGTCTTGTCTTCAACCCCCAAATACATATCGCCGCCAGCAGCATTGGCAAACCCAGCTATGGACTTTAACCAGCCCACAACATCATCCCGGTTTAATTTTCCTTTATATTCCGTCTGGCTATCCTCCAGCTGTACGCTGCCCGTCAATTCTTCTATAAACATGCCTGTATCACCTCGCTAATTGAACTACTTCAATTATACTTCAATATAACTTCTTTTTCAACTTCAATTCAACTTCAATATAAACCAAAGCTATAGCAAATATTTCAGCATGTACTGATAAACTGCTATTAACAAAAAGTCCGTTGACATCTTACATCAACGGACTTTTTAGCAAATTAAGAGGATATTGCACAGCCCCTTAATCTGGCTGAAAATTATTCAACTGTAACGGACTTAGCCAGGTTACGCGGTTTATCCACATCGCAGCCACGAGTGATAGCGGCATAGTATGCCAGGAGCTGCAGGGGAACAACGGTCAGAATCGGAATAACGAGTTCGTCCGTTTCGGGAACCTTCATCACATGGTCAACATATTTTTCCAGTTCCTCGTCGCCTTCGGTAGCGATACCGATAACAACAGCGTCACGTGCCTTGACTTCCTTGATGTTGGACAGGGTCTTTTCGTAAACGCTCTTCTGCGTAGCCAGAGCGATAACGGGAACGCCTTCCACAATCAGGGCCAGCGTGCCGTGCTTGAGTTCGCCGGCTGCATAAGCTTCGGCATGGATATAGGAAATTTCCTTGAGCTTCAGGGAACCTTCCAGAGCTACATGGTAGTCCAGACCACGGCCAATGTAGAACACATCATCATTGAAGCCATAGCGCTTTGCAAAGGTCTTCAACGGTTCCACATCGGAAAGCGTTTCGCTGATCTGTGCCGGAATCTTCTGCAGCTGAGCAATGAGTTCAGCCACACGTTCCGGAGCAACCGTCTTCTTGATTTCAGCCATGTAAAGAGCCAGCATGAAGAACAGCACAATCTGCGTCGTGTAAGCCTTCGTGGAAGCTACAGCGATTTCCGGGCCAGCCCAGGTATAGAGCACCTGGTCAGCTTCACGAGCGATGGACGAACCAACCACGTTGGTGATGGCCAGCGTCTTAGCGCCAAGGCGCTTGGATTCCTTCATTGCAGCCAGCGTATCACTGGTTTCACCAGACTGAGAAACCGCGATGAACAGCGTGTTTTCATCCACAATCGGCTCACGATAACGGAATTCGGAAGCAACGTCTACTTCTACAACCGTACGCGCCAGTTTTTCGATATAGTATTTGCCCACCATGCCGGCATGATAAGCCGTGCCGCAGGCCACGATATAAATCTTGTTGAAGGAATTGAGATAGTCAGCGTCCCATTTCAGCTCGTCCATCACGATGGTCTTGCCGTCTTTGGCGATACGCTGGCTCATGGTGTCACGGACAGCCTTCGGCTGTTCATGGATTTCCTTGAGCATAAAGTGCTCATAACCGCCCTTTTCCGCAGCTTCAGCATTCCAGTTGACCTCGAAAATCTTCTTGGTCACCGGCTCACCCTGCCGGTTGGAAATCTTGATGCTGTCCTTCGTGATAACAGCCAGTTCACCATCGTTCAGGATGTAAGTGCGGCGGGTGCGCTGAATGATAGCGGGAATATCGGAAGCGATGAAGTTTTCGCCTTCGCCTACGCCGATAACCAGCGGGTTATCCTGCTTAGTCGCAATCAGCGTACCGGGATGCTTGCTGCTCATAAATACCAAGGAATATGAACCCTCAACCCGGCGCAGAACTTCGCGGACAGAAGCCACAAAATCACCATTGTAGACTTCTTCGATGAGATGAGCCACTACTTCCGTATCCGTCTCGGACTTGAAGTTATGACCTTTCTCGATAAGTTCTTCCTTCAAGGACAGGTAGTTTTCGATAATGCCGTTGTGAACCACCACGAAATCCCCGGAGCAATCCGTATGGGGATGGGAGTTCTTGTCAGACGGACGGCCATGCGTTGCCCAACGGGTATGACCAATACCCATCGTGCCCTTGAGCTCATGACCTTTCAGCTTGTCGCGGAGTGCGGCAAGACGCCCTACACTCTTTTCCACGCCGATTTTCGCTCCGTCAAAGACAGCAATACCAGCGGAGTCATAACCACGATACTCCAGCTTAGCCAGACCTTCAAGCAGGAAGCTTGCTGCCTCTTTGTCACCGACATAACCTACGATACCACACATAATAGTACCTCCTATGAAATTGTACTATCCTGCTGCGCTCCCTGCATCCTTGTTTCCCGCCTCACGACAGGACTTTCGTTTGCATTTATCGGCCGAGCAAGCCGGAAGGCATCCGCTGACCACGGAGTCAGTCTCTACTGACTCCTCCTCGACAACCTTCTCCTCGTCTTCTTGAAAGCATTCGCGCTGCTTCCAAGAACTTGCGCTAGAACTTACGTCCTTTTACTACACCAGAACAACAGGATTATTCACTCTGGATTTCTTCTTACTTTGTGCATTTCTTAACAAGCACTCGTCTATTGTAACCGATAGCAAGCAATAAGTCAATACACGGAAAAATTGTAACAAAAAAGCGACAGCCCAAAAGCCATCGCTCTACGTTCATTTGGTGCGGATGAAGGGGGTCGAACCCATACGCCTTGCGGCACTGGATCCTAAATCCAGCGCGTCTGCCAGTTCCGCCACATCCGCGTAACATTAATAATTTTAACATTGCGCCTAATGCTTGTCAACCTATTTTAACAAAACTGTCACGATATCGTCCCAAAATAAAAAAATCTGTAATAATAAATCTCCTCAGTCGTATGTACAGGTGAAAACAAAAAATCCCTTGACGATATGGAGGTAACAATCATGGCACAAGAAAATGTAATGAAATTCATCGAAATGATGCAGGAAAACGAAGAAGTTCAAGCACAGCTCGGACATATTCTCAACAAGGGTGAAGCAGATGAGGATGTTACGGCTATCCTCACGCTTGCTGAAGAAAAAGGCGTACCCTTCTCCGTTGAAGAATTTATGCAGGAAATGAAAAAACTTTCCTGCACTGAACTTTCCTATCATGACCTGGCCTAAGTTGTCGGCGGCGCCAACTCACAGGCAACGCCCCCGGAAAAACCAGGCAGCGATGAGCAAGGCGACCCGCTGACCACCACTGCAGATACGGTTCGTGAAATCACTCAGCATCCCAAAGAAGTAAAAAAAGTCGCCAAGACCGCCAAAAAAGCTGGCAAAGGCATTGCACATATCTTCACTAAACTCTTTTCCGGCGGCCGCTGCTTTGCTGCCGGGTCGCTAGTGGCCACACCTGACGGCAGTATCCCCATCGAAGACATCCAGGAAGGCGATATCGTGCTGACGCTCAATGCCGCCGGAGAAAAAATCAGCGGCAAGGTCACCAAGGTTCACGCTCCTGCCCTGCAGGAAATCGTAAATGTCCGCTTTACCGATGGAAAAGAATGGCAGACTACGGCAACGCAATGGTACTACTGCGGCAATGGTCAATACAATATCGCCATGAACACGCAGGGAAAACCGGCCATCACGCTGGATGGCACAGCGACGGTCGAAAAAGCCACGATGACGGGCAAGACCGAAATGGTCTACGACATTGAAGTAGACGGCATCAATATCATGTTCATCAACGGCGTAGCAGCTGAAGGATTCAGCCTGCACTAATAAAGACATAACGGGCGCGCAGTTCTGAAAGGAACTGCGCGCCCGTTGTCTTGTTGGGGAATTATTTTTGCTTAGTATTTATGGAACATATCCTGAATTGCCTTGAGGTCGTTCGTCTTGGTGAGTGCCAGCTGCAGCAGCACACGTGCTTTCTGCGGATTCAGGGAATCGCCATCCAGGAAGTGATAGTCGATATAGGACTGTTCAGCCGGAATGACGGAACCGTTGCCTACGCGGGCACTGCGGACTACGACGATACCAGCAGCCGTTGCTTTTGCCAGCGCTGCTTCAGCATCCTTGTGCACGGAGCCATTGCCCGTACCAGCATAGATGATGCCTTTAACGCCGCCTTTGATGGCTGCATCTACGAACAGGGCATCGTCATTAGCCGTACCATAAATAACCTTTACATACGGCAGGGCATTGAGGTTTGCTACGCTAAATTCGCTTCTGGTCGTGTGCAGACGCGTGGATTCACGATAGAATTCGGGCACGCCATCATTCACATAACCGAAGGCACCGAGTTCCGGAGCTTTGAAGGTATCCACGGAAGTGGTATTGGTCTTGGTTACGTCGCGGGCACCATTGATGGTGTCATTGAGTACCACCAGCACGCCAT
>CADBYQ010000188.1:0-8442 GCA_902798865.1 Pseudoselenomonas ruminantium
AATATTTGACATACCCTTTCTGCCTCTGCTTGCGGAAGAAGTTCTTGTACGCTATGCACAAATCCTTGATAGCCTGCTTGGTGACATTGTTGGATATACATAGAAGCCACGAGTATTCTTCAGAATTACGAAGAACGGTGAACTCCTTGCGAAGGTCATAATCACTTTGAAGTTTTCTGCCTTCTCTGAAATTATCCATCTGCTTATCTAAAGCCCAGTTATAGGCAAATCTTGAAGCACCTGCGAACTGAAACAACTTAGTCTGCTGTTTGTTGTTCGGCAGGAGTTTTATTCTGACTGCCTTTATCATCGCACTCACCTCCCTTATACGAATAATTATACCATGCCTTGATGAGCATTGTACTATTTCTGTATCGGAAAGTAAATTTGCTTAGGGTGCTTAGATTTTTTATCGGTTTTTATCAACTTTTTATAAGTTATGCTTGACTGTTAAAAGCCTCCAATTCTTG
Organism: Pseudoselenomonas ruminantium; assembly: GCA_902798865.1. Taxonomy (GTDB): domain Bacteria; phylum Bacillota; class Negativicutes; order Selenomonadales; family Selenomonadaceae; genus Selenomonas_A; species Selenomonas_A ruminantium_L. The sequence continues at coordinate 471 of CADBYQ010000188.1, forward strand.
TTTCACCCAGCATATAGGGCAGGAAGTACAAAATCTGCTTCTGCCACCAACACCAGTCGTGGTTCACATCATAACCCCAAAAATCCGTCCAGCCGTGAATCCCCTTGGCGTGGAAAATATCGCCCATAATGGCGGTCGTACGACGGCCTTCGTCTTCCCAGGCGCCCTGACCGACACAGAGAATGATGGGCTTTTCGTTGTACTGCCGGATATACGGATGGTCAGGCGGCATCTGCGCCAAAAAATCCATCGGCGAGTTTTCATAAAGTGTTTCATTCAGCCAGCCATCAAAGAAGAACTTGGCATCGTAAACGCCCGACAGGGACAATATCCCCGCAAAAAGTTCCGGACGTCGCAGGAATAAGATTGCTGCATGCAGGCCGCCCAGACTGCAGCCGGTCACGATGGGCAGTCTGCCCGTGCCATTTCTGTCCGCGATAAAGGGCAAGACCTCCGCCACGATATAGTTATAGTACGCTTCCTGACGGCTGGCACGCCAGCCCTTATCTCCCCAGACATTTGACCAGGTTTCCGTATCCACCGTATCCACGCAAAAGAGCTGTATCCTGCCTTCATTTAGATACCCAGACAGCGTATCAATCATGCCGAAGTTCTCGAAATTATCGCTCATGGCATCCTGCGTGGGAAACACCAAAACAGGCGTCCCCTTGTCCCCATAGATGCGGATGCTCATATCCCGCTGCAAGCGCTCACTGTACCAACTGATATGTTCTTTTACCATTTCATCATCCCCTTATCTTTTCCCCTCTTAAGAAAAACTCCAGACATTTCCCGTCTGGAGTTTACCCGCTATTTATCTTTGACTTGTCAAATACCATCGCCATCCATAAACCGCTGTTTTTCCAACCGGTCAAAATGCGTAACTGTACCCTGTTTTACGATGATGCTCAAGCGACCATAATAAAGGCTGGCAAGCTCCCGCTCAATGGTGCGGCGCAAATTCCGCTCGGTATCCTCCGACCATTCCGCAGGCTTGGGAATGCCCTGCCATGGATGCACACGCATCTTTTCGGTACGCTCCACCTGAATCAGAACACCATTCTGGGCAATCAGTACCACTTCCCCGAAGTACAGGCCCCGTAAAACCGACATAATGTAATTCAATACATCAACAGGTACATCCTTCATATACATCTCTCCTAAATGACGATAGCATTATGTTACACTATTACACCTATTATGTCAATGGGTGTAATGAAAAATGTTAAATTTTTGCTAAAGTGTCATCCAGTTCAGAAAGATATTCTTTATCCTGCCCCAAAAAGTTCCAGGCGTAGTTAATGTGCAAATCGGCGGCAACCTCCACCGCTTCTTCTGCCGGTGCCAGTTTTTCACTATGGAGCACTCTGGCTGAATCCGAACCCTCCCTGGCGGTTCCTACATGTGCATATACGCCGGGAACGTCCTTGATGTACTCGGCAAAATCATCGGCGGCAAAGCCAAAGACCGGTGCTTCAGAAATCATCACCTTATCCTCGCCCAAAAGTTTCCGGGCAATCTGCGCTGCTTCTTCCCGCGCCTGTTCATCGTTAATCAATGGGCTGGCATTGCAATCGTAGGTCACTGCCGCCTGCACGCCATACACTGCGGCTATATTTTCCGCCAGCTCGTGGATTTTCGCCTTGAGCTTTTCACGGTTTTCCTCTGAGAATACCCGAAAACTGCCTTCGATAAGGGCACTATCGGCTACAATATTATAGGAAGTTCCTGCCTTAAAGACGCCAATGCCCACATTGACCGGTTCATCCGACGGCAAAAGCCTGCCCGAAAGCTTGCTGATTTCGCCCACCAATACCGCGCCTGCCTGCAGGGCATCCCTGCCCAGATGCGGTTTTGAAGTATGCGCTTTCCTGCCCGTCAGATTTATGCGGAAAAAATCGCAGGAGGCCGCATCTTCCTTGCGCGAAAACACCACCGTCCCGACTGGCACATCGGGGGCAATATGAACGCCAAAAGCCCTATCGTAATTGTTTAAGAGTCCCTGCTCCCGGAAATACTGCGAACCATGCCCCATCTCCTCAGCCTGCTGAAAGACTAGCAGTACCGTACCGGCAAAGCGGTCTTGCAGCTCGGCAAGTTTCTTGGCCGCCGCCAGAAGCGCCGCCGTATGTACATCATGGCCGCAGGCGTGCATGACGCCGTGATTGACCGATTTATAGGGTAAATCCGTCTGTTCCTCAATGGGCAAAGCATCAATATCCGCCCGCAGGAGAATCGTTTTGCCCTTATCGCTATGCCCCGTTATCCGGGCAAAGGTTCCGGTTTTCTCCACTTCCTGATAGTCTATGCCCAATTCGGTCAGTTTTTCCCGAATAAACTTCGCCGTATTGTATTCCTGATTGCTCAGTTCCGGATGCTGATGCAGCCATCTGCGGCATTCCCGGGCAAATCCGCTGTCACAATGAAACATATCGCTCCCCCCGTTCTCAAATAAAATATTCAATCGTCCGTTCTGCCGTAAGTTTATTGCGGGTATCAAACAGCAGGACCGCCTCCCGCTCCTCCACACGCCCTAAGGCATACGGCGCAACATCCTCCCGGTTAAAGCAGGAAAAAGGCACAACGCGGTTATAGGACAGTGGCTGCGACAAGGTGCATACAATCTCCTCACCAAACGGATTTTCCGTCATATAATACGGGTCAAAAAGATAAATCTTTTCCCCATCCCGCTTAGTCAGCAATACATAATGTTCCCCGTCCATATGCAGGCGCACGACCACCACGCCGCCACGGTTCAAGGCATCCACCACCAGACTGTTCTCGCCTAAATACACCGCTTTGCCCGAAAGATATTGGCTTTCGATGGGCAATAGCCCTGCTTCCCCCACACCGGACAGCCAGCGGGACAAGAACATCATCGCCATGCGGGAAGTGCCGTTTTTACCGGGCACGCCGCCTTTGCCATAGCAGTCCAGCGAATAAATCATGATGTTGCGCAGGATTTCCGGCTGAATTTCTTCGCGCTCAAACAGATAGGAAATCGCGTTGAGCATGGAGGTCGGCCCGCAATCATACTCCGATACCTGATAACGCAAGGGATTTTTCATAAACAGGTCACCTCTCCTACATACCTACTAAAAAAGAGGTTTTGCACAGAATTCACGTTCTTGCAAAACCTCCGGTTATCCAGTCAGTTCTTTCGTCCACCTGACGATGACCTTATGTTACAATATTACACCTATTATGTCAATAGGCTTTAATTTATTTTGCCAAAAAAATTTTCCCACCGCCAATAATATGGCCCTGCTCATCGTAAAAAACTGCCGACTGACCGGGTGCCGGAGCACGGACAGGCTCGGCAAAGTTTATCTTTATCTGGTCGTCAGCGATACGCTGCAAGCTGGCCGCCGCACCTGCATGGTGGTAGCGTATCTTTACCTGCGCTGAAACATCTTCGCCTTCTACAACCTCGCGCGACATAAAGCACAGGTCTTTACAGAAAACGTCCTGCGTATACAGACCTTCCTCACCACTGATTACGACTTCATTGGCTGCTGCGCGTATCTCCTTGACATAAGCAGGATAACCTAACGCCAGCCCCAGGCCTTTCCGCTGACCGACGGTATAATGAATGATTCCCTTGTGCTGTCCCAAGACCTTGCCCGTTTCATCGACAAAATTCCCCGCCATCGTCAAATCCTTATCGCTGTATTCCTCGATGTAATCGGTATAGCTGCCCTCGGTAACAAAACAGATTTCCTGTGAATCTTCCTTATCCGCTACATTGAGCCCTGCCTTGCGGGCAATGTCCCGCACCTCGGCTTTAGTCAGCCTACCCGCTCAAGTTGAGCCTGCGTGAGTTTGTAGAGCATATAGGACTGGTCCTTCTGCTTATCTGCGCCCGCCCGCAGGGTATAGCGGCCATTTTCCAGCCGCTCGATGATAGCATAGTGGCCGGTCGCCACATAATCTGCCCGCATATGCGCCGCCACACTTAACAGCTGCTCCCACTTCACATAGCGGTTGCATTCCACGCAAGGGTTAGGCGTGCGCCCCGCTTCATAATCCGCCACAAAAGGCTTGGTCACATAATCATGGAAACACGCCACCGTATTCCAGGGATAATAAGCAATGCCCAAAATATCTGCCGTCCGGGCGGCCTCATCTATCTCACAGCACTTGCTGCTGCCGCTCTCCCACGATTTCAACGTGATGCCGATGACCTCGAAACCTGCCGCCTTCAGCAAATACGCCGTCACTGCACTGTCCACCCCGCCGGACATGCCCACGATTACCTTACCTCTGCTCATAGCCAAAAATTCTTCCTCTCTATCGTTCACTGTCCATAATGACCTAATGTTATACTCTTTAGCCTATCATGTCAATAGGTATTTAAGTGCGCAGGTTTACAAGTTGACATGTCAAATGTCAAAGGTATATACTTTTACTATTAAAAAGATAGTGTTTCATCATTTTTGTACAGTCATATCTTTTTCAAGGAATCATTTTTATCAAGGAGGCATTATGCGAAAACTTAATCTAGCGACACAGGTGCTGATTGCTTTTGTCATCGGCACAGTACTCGGCATCATCTTTCAAAAAGACATTTTATTCCTGCAGCCTGTGGGCGATATCTTCCTGCGGCTGATTCAGATGATTGTCGTGCCCCTGATTTTCTGCTCCATCATTGGCGGTATTGCCAATATCGGGGACATGGGCAAGCTACGGCGCATCGGTTCCAAGGTGTTGGGCTTTTACGTCATCACCACGATTCTGTCCACCATCATCGGTCTGGCGGTTGCCAACTTCATGCAGCCGGGCAAGGGATTCAGCGCCGACCAGATTATCGCGACAGGCGAGCCCATCAAGGAGGCCGCGCCCATGACCGTGGGCAGCACGATACTGGGCATGATTCCGGCCAATCCCCTGCACGCCCTCAGTGAAGGCAACATCATGCAGGTAATTGTCTTTGCCGCCTTTCTCGGCATTGTCATGACCATGCTGGGCAACAGGGTCAGCACGGTCAAAAAGTTTGTCGCGATGTTCAGCGCTCTGGGCATGTTCATTCTGACCCATTATGTCGGCGCCTTTGCCGTCATTGTGCTGCTTTACTTATTCATCATCAAAGTCATTGCCAAAATTCCGCTTACGGAATTCTTCCGCAAGATTATCAGTGTATGGCTCGTAGCCTTCAGCACCACGAGCAGTTCCGGAACCCTGCCGGTCAGCCTCAAAGTCACGGAAGAGGATTTCCGCGTCAAGAGCGAACTGGCCTCCTTCTCCCTGCCGCTGGGTGCCACTATCAACATGAACGGCATTGCGGTTTACTACGCCGTCACCATCATCTTTGTTTCCCAAATTTACGGCGTTGACCTCACGCTCGGACAGCAGGCCATGTTTATCTTCCTGACCACATTGATTTCCATTGGTACGCCGGGCATTCCCGCCAGCGGCATCGTACTCGCCATCATGCTGCTGAACACCATGGGCCTGCCCACCGCCATCATGGGCATGATTGTGGGCATCTTCCGCCCCATCGACATGATTCACACCGCCCTCAACGTGACTGGCGATGTGGTCAGTACACTGGCTGTTGCACGTATGGAAAATATGTATGAAGACGATACAGCAGGCACAGACACAGAACTTATCGCCGAACCTGCATTCAATCACGAAAAATAAGAACCAGCTCGAGCAAGAACGGCTGACCAGCCTTGGTAAGCTGTTCTTTTTTTGCCTAAAAGAGCAAAATCCAAAAAACTTTTCCCCTCCGGCAGGAAAAGTCCATGGGGGGGATAATATACGTAATAAAGGAACAGATATCATGTATTCCTTTATTAGACCAGTTCAAGGGGTGGTAACATGAACGTCAACGATAATCAGCAGCTTCATTCAACTATTCTTCAATCATTAGCTGCGCTTCGCGAATACGATAAAGTACAACATTGGGACGATGAAATGCAGGAAGAAGTCCAGACACTACTGCAAAGACTTGAACAATGCGTCGAAAAAGAACGGCTGTATTACGCCATGTATCGTAATATAAAACTCACCGATGACTAAAACAGCCTTTGGACGCATAAATGCGCAACGGATATTCATAAACTATATCCCCAATGCCGATATCCAGATGTATGCAGGAGAGTTATATTCGTGAAATCAAACCATAAAATGCTTGTATATGCGGGTGTACTCCTGACAGGAGTACTTCTCTCCATCGGAATCGTCCTGTTGGCAGCATACGCCGCATATAGTTTCCGTTAGCCCGACTAGCCGAAATCATCACCCACAAACCAATACCGCGAAAGTGAGCGACTGTCCTAAATTGGTCAGCCGCTTTTTTGGCTTGCCCCCTTATAAAATTGCGCAAATATTCGATATACAGAAAGGATGATATATGATTGCATAAGGATATATTATTGTATTTTTTGTTTTGGAGGTGTACAAATGGGTATTTACATCAGCAAATTGACCGACTCCCCTTCGGCTGCGGTCAATACGCAATCACAGCCACAAGCAAACGGTGAATTCAAAGCGCTTATGAACGAATTTTCGCCACCAGAAAATGAACCTGTGGCGCCTGTGACAGAAAAAAGTGACCCACTGCCCTTACCGCCTGTGGCCAATAAAGATACTGTGGAGAGTATCCAAAACCATGCGCAGGACAATTTAAACTGGCAGGCGTATTATCATTCCGGCGGGCACTTTAAGCCGGGCGAAAAATTCACCATGCCTGCGGTACTGCCCAGCTATGCCGAAGCCGCGCGGGCAATCGGGCCGGGCGGCCCCTACTCCGTCGAGGCGGTAAGCAACTGCATTCTGAGCATGGCCGCACAGGTCGCTCAAGACAATCCCGATAAAATTGCCGAAATCCGGCAGGAAATTGAAAAAGCCGTAGCGATATTCCGCCGCGATTATCAAGCCACCACCAAGGAAAAGGACTTGCCGCAAATCTGCCTGGACACCTACGATGCCATCATGTCCGGACTGGACAAGCTCCAAGCCGAATATACGGAAACGAACGCAGCAGCGGAAAAATCCGCATGATGCTTACAAGGAGGGAAAACCATGCTTATCGGACGAGCTGCGGATGGCAGCAACCTTAATGTTAGTGTTGCCGTCGACACGAGCAAGGCAGTACAGCAGGCAAAAGAAAACGAAAAATTAACAGCAGAAGCCCCTGCCTATCAGGTGGAACTGAGCGGGGCAAAGGAAAGCTATAAGAGTCACTGGATCGAGTTAAACCGCACCGCCTATCTCACCTATCGTGATGGGCAAAGCCAGACTGATGAGTTAGCCGAAATGCAAGCTGCCATAGCCGATGTCATGGAACAGCGGGAACAAAACAAAAAAACCTTCAGCTGGACCCCCAATACAGATTTATCACGCATTGACTCCGGCATTGAACAGGTTAACCTGATGGACATCGCCAAGCCTGCTTCCCCGGAAACACTGGCTATAATCGAAAAAGTAAAAGAAGCCTCTAAGCCCCTCCCCATCTTAAACGTCTATGTACCACCGGAATTAGCCTATCGTTACCCGAATTCGATTGACACCATAAAAAGCCAGCACTACACTTGGACAGCCAAAGATGGTCTTGTCGAAAATACCGCCACTATTGACGGGAAAAACAAGGTAGAAGAAAGCGAAGCTAAACTGAAAAATACGCTAAAGCAGGATATTCACGACACCATCCGCGATATTTTGAAGCCTTATGCCAGCTACTCTGAAGCCTATGACCAGTTAAAAGACAAAAATATCTTTGTCGATACCTATGAACACGCAGGAGATGCTGTGCTGCGTTCCACCCAGGAAATCTCCGGCGGTCTTTTCGGCAAGCTTGCCAGCCAGCTCAACGATTATGTCAAAAACTTTGGCAAGAATGACCAATTCTTAGAAGACATCAAGACCGCCTTTGACGTAATCACTGGCAACAGCCCCGACAAAAATCCCCTGCTGAAACAGGTCGAAAAAATGGTGCGTTATGTGCAGGGCGGCGGCGAACTCGATA
>CADBYQ010000188.1:8472-10494 GCA_902798865.1 Pseudoselenomonas ruminantium
GAACTCGATATCAAGGATAAAAAATACGAAGAAGATGTCGAAACAGCTATCGCCAAAGCCTACAAAAAGAAAAACAAGGCCAAAAATGTAGAACCGGATAAACGGAAAACACCGGAAGCGGCCTTCAAGACCGATACCTCCTACCTCGACAACCTGCGCCAGCAATTGGAGCAGACTTCGCAAATTCTGGATAAAATGACCGCTGACCCCGAAGACGAAAAAAAACACACGACCAAAACAGCCCGTGATGTACTGGACAGCCGCCCGCCGGAAGACAGTTTCGATATGGACTTCCATCAGCAGCTTGCCCATGTAGACGACCGCAATCCCATCATCACCGATACCTCTCATGGCATTTTCAATCACAAAAAGCCTGTTGATGCGCTGTCGGAAGATGACACCAACGAACTTACCACCTTGCAGGCAGGCTAGCTGGACTATGTCAAAAATCACAACCTTATTGATACGGGCAAAGTAACCCATAATTTCTAAACCGCATAATAAAGCGGGCGGCTGACCGGTCAAATCAAATTGACCAGTCAAGCCGTCCGCGCTTGTCTTTATTCATGAATTTCTATGGGGAGTCCATCCGGATCATGGAAGAACGTCATCTTTTCCCCGGTAAAGGTATCACAGCGTACCGGTTCTGTCTCAACGCCCAAGGCATTTAATTCACGAACCGTATCATCCACGGAATCCACACGAAAAGCCAAATGCCGCAATCCATAAGCTTCCTTGCCCGGCCAACCTGCCCTTGGCGGGCAGCCCTCTTTGATAAAGAGTTCTAATTCGGCATCCGCAAGCCGCAGGTCAATTTTCCAATCCTGCTGCTCCTCGCGGTAATTTTCCCGAATCACCGCAAAGCCCAGAATATCCACATAAAAATGCCTGCTCCGCTCATAGTTACTGCCGATAATGGCCACATGATGGATATGCTGTAAGTTCAATTTATCGCACATAATGCACCCGCGCTTCATCATAGCGGTCCTGCTGGGGATTCTTCTTCGCCGGATAGCCGAAGGGAACCACGGTAAAGGGTACCAGATGTTCCGGCAGGTTAATTGCCTTAGCAACCTTTTCCATGCGGTCAGCAAAGGGTGCTACGCCCAGCATAACGCCGCCCAAGCCCTGTGCTTCAATTTCCAGCAAAGCATTTTCCGTAGCCAGTGCCATATCGACTTCGATAAGTTCCGGCACGATGATATTTTCCTTGCGGGAGCAAAGCACCAGAGCCGCCGGAGCCTTCGCCGTCATAGCGGTATACGGGCTGGTTTCGGAAAGTTCCTGCAATACCGCTTTATCCGTGACCACATAAAATTCCCAAGGCTGCTGATTGACCGCCGAAGGAGCTGCCATCGCCGCGCGCAGAATCTTTTCGATTTTCTCTGCCTCCACCGGTCGTTCCTCATAGCTGCGCACACTGGTGCGGGTAAAAATTGCATCCATATCAACAAATCCCCTTTCACTAAATCCTAATTCCACATCGTAAGATAAATTTATTATAGACTCCCAAACTATATTTTGTCAAATACTATTTATCTCTATCTTTATATGAAAACACACCTATCACGAAAAAAATAAATTGCAGTTTGTTGGGGAGTTTAGTTCGTGCTGAAGGTATATTGTTCATACGTTGTCAGGGGTGAACGGGGAGTACTTTTTCTGTTTTCCGCTAAACGACCCCCTCGGGAAAAATAGCTGTCCAGTTACCCGCGCCGGGCAAGCCAACGGCGCTGCTTTCAGCGTATTATCCTAGCCTTGTTCTACATGGGGCCGGCCTTCACTGCGTTCAGGCAGTCGCTCCTAACAGAAAAAGCACTCCCCGTCCGCCCCAAGTTACGGATTAGACTATCGCCACGAACTCGTTGCTCCCGTAACAAGAACATCGATGTGCTTGCTGCTTATCACCGCGAAAATGCCGTTTTATACGGACATCGCTTAGGGCGGAGGTGGTGATGCTTTTCGCCGTGGAACGACTGTCCGAACGCAGTGAGGACTGGCCCACAAACGGCATAGACTAAA
>CADBYQ010000189.1 GCA_902798865.1 Pseudoselenomonas ruminantium
TGGCGTTTTGCATGTCTTCAGGAATATCCCGGAGCTTTATATAGTGCTCTCTATCAATGCGGGCATTAACGGCCCGCTTGAGGAAGAGTATGCGGCTGAACCGGTCGATGGTGGAGATTTCTTTTTGTGTATCTGTCTGCTGGTTGGCAGGCAGGACCGATTCTGGTTTCGGCAGAAAATCGCCTACATTCTGCCAGGTGCGGGGAGAAAAAAAGGAGGTGCCGCCTGCAAGGAAGAAGGCGATAAAAAATATCAGAACCAAAAGGAAGATGAATCGGAATAATTTTCGGTAAATTCGCCTTTTTTTATGTTTTTTCATAATAAACTCCTATCCATAAAAAACTTATTATAGTATAACGCCAATGTTCAGGTTTTGCCAGCGGCAAAATATTTCTCAGGTGTACTATCACATGTTTTTTTATAAATAGGGGTTGCAATTTTATGCAGGATTGATGTATAATTATAAACATAGTTTACAAGGTACAGTTGAAATGACAACATGGATGGAAAATAAATCCGTGTTGACAGGTCAAAATGGTACCGAGGGAGGAATCTCAATGAAGGTCAGCGTTATTGGGGCTACCGGTTACGCCGGAGCCGAATTATTGCGGCTGCTCTATCAGCATCCGCAGGCCGAAGTAGTGCATATCACTTCGGAAAGCCATACCGGCGAAAAGATTGCCACGCTTTATCCACATTTGCGCGGGCTTTATGATATGGAGCTTGAGAGCATGAAGGATATCGAGCGTATCGGCAAGGACAGCGATTTTGTCTTTATCGGTCTGCCTCATGGCCACGCCATGGAAGTGGGGCGCGCACTTGCGGGGATGCCGGTGCGAATCATTGACCTGGGCGCTGACTATCGTTTTAGCGACACAACGGTGTATGAAGCCTGGTATCATGTACCGCATACCCATCAGGATGCTGAACGAGTATATGGGCTGGCTGAATTATATCGGGAGCAGATAAAGGGCGCCAAGATTATCGGCAATGCCGGCTGTTTTACCACCGCCAGTATTTTGGCACTGGCACCACTTGCCAAGCAGCATTTGATTGATGTGAACACGATTATCGTCGATGCCAAGTCCGGTGTATCTGGGGCAGGGCGCGGTGCCAAGCAGGCCAATCATTTCCCGGAGCTCTACGATAATTTCCGGGCTTACAATGTGGCCAAACACCGACATACGCCGGAGATTGAACAGGCACTGGCCGATATTTCGGGGGAAAAGGTTCTCTTGAACTTCACGCCGCATCTTGTGCCGATGTCGCGGGGGATTCTTTCCACCTGCTACGCCAATCTTAAAGAGGGCGTAACCGCGGATTTAGTCAGCGCCGCTTTTGCAAAGCTCTATGGTAAGGAATACTTTATCCGTTTATTGGGCGAAGGTGCATATCCTTCCACCAAGGAAGTACGCGGCTCCAACTTCTGCGATATCGCCTGGCATGTGGATGAACGCACCGGCCGCGTGATTGTGCTCTCAGCCATTGATAATCTTGTAAAGGGCGCTGCCGGACAGGCGGTACAGAATTTCAATATCGCCTGTGGCTTTGAAGAACGCATGGGACTCGATTTCGTACCCCTTTATCCCTAATCAAAACAAAAACAACTCTGAGGAGGAAAATATATGTTTAGTGATGCACATAAAAAAGCCGGGGTTACTTACCCGCAGGGCTTTCAGGCTGCCGGTGTCAAGGCAGGCATAAAGAAAAGCGGCAATCTCGATGTTGCCGTAATCTATACGGAACAGGAAGCGGCAGTTGCCGGTACCTTTACGCAGAATGCGGTAGCTTCGGCTCCGGTACGTGCGTCGAAAAAAGTTGTAGCCACGGGGATGGCACATGCCATCACGGCGAATGCCGGTTGTGCGAATGCCTGCACGGGTGAGCAGGGCGAAAAAGATGCGGCAGCTATGCAGGATATCACGGCCACGGCTTTGGGCTGCAAGGCAGATGATGTAGTGGTTGCATCCACAGGCGTTATCGGCGTGAACCTGCCGATGGACAAGATGGAAACGGGCATTAAGCAGGCGGTTAAGGAACTGTCCACCGAAGGCAGTGAGAACGCCGGCAAGGCCATCATCACCACGGATACCTATTCCAAGTCCTGCGCTACGGAAATCACGCTTGGCGGCAAGGAAGTACGCTTTGGTGCTATCGCCAAGGGGTCGGGTATGATTCAGCCCAATATGGCCACCATGCTCTGCTTTATCACGACGGATGCGGCCATTGACAGCAAACTGCTGCAGAAGGCTCTGTCCGAAATCGTCGAGGTTTCCTTCAATATGATTTCCATTGACGGCGATATGAGTACCAACGATATGGTTATCGTACTGGCTAACGGTGCCGCAGGCAATGCGAAAATTACCGAGGAAAATGAGGATTACAAGCTCTTCAAGGCAACGCTGCAGAATATCTGCCAGGAACTGTCCAAGAAGATTGCGGCCGATGGTGAAGGTGCAACCAAGTTCCTGACCATTTCCGTGACGGGCGCGAGAAACTTTGCTGAAGCCAAGACGATTGGCATGAGCGTTGCCAAGAGCCCGCTCGTAAAGACGGCGTTCTTCGGTGAAGACCCCAACTGGGGGCGCGTTATCTGTGCTGTAGGTTATGCCGGCGTGCCGATGGACCCGAATAAGACTGTCGTGAAGTTCGGTGACATTCCCGTTTATGCAAACGGCGTAGGCGCAGATTATGATGAAGCAGAACTGCGGAAGGTCATGGAGGCTCATGATATCGTTATCGGTATTGATATGGGTGAAGGCGATGCCAAAGCTGATATCTGGAGCTGTGACTTCTCCTATGAATATGTGAAGATTAACGGTGAATACCACACCTAAGGAGGCAGGCTGATGTTTACAGCAGAAGACAAAGCCGCCATTTTGGTGGAGGCCCTGCCTTATATCCAGCAGTTCTACGGCAAGACCATCGTCATTAAATACGGCGGCAATGCCATGATTAACGATGACCTCAAAGAAAAGGTCATGCAGGATATCGCCCTGATGAAATATGTCGGCATTCGTCCGGTAATCGTTCATGGCGGCGGCCCGGATATCACGGGCTTTCTCAAAAAAGTCGGCAAGGAATCGGATTTTGTGGCAGGGCTTAGAGTCACCGATGAAGAAACCATTGAGATTGCGGAAATGGTGCTCGACGGCAAGGTCAATTCCGAGATTGTCAATCTCCTGAACCGCCGCGGCGTAAGGGCTGTGGGGCTCAGTGGTAAGGATGCAGGGCTGATCAAGGCCCGCAAGAAATTGGCCACGGTTTACGAGGGCGAGGACACCAAAAAGGTGGATATCGGCTATGTCGGCGAAGTGGAGCAGGTGGACACAGGTATATTGGAAGACCTGCTGCAACAGGGCTATGTACCCATTATCGCGCCCATTGGTGTAGGCGATAACGGCGAGAGTTACAACATCAACGCCGATTATGTGGCGGCAGAAATTGCCGGTGCCTTGCAGGCCGAAAAACTGCTGCTTTTGACGGATATCGAGGGGATTTACAAGGACTTCAATGACAAGTCAAGTTTCATCTCCACCTTGCATCTGCCTGAGGCCAAGCAGTACATCAAAGAAGGCATTATCGCCGGGGGCATGATTCCCAAAGTGGAAGCCTGCCTGACGGCTTTGGAGCAGGGCGCGGGCAAGACCCATATCATTGACGGGCGGCTCGCACACTCCATTATCTTGGAAATCTTTACCTCCCGGGGCATTGGCACCCAGGTGGTGCGGTAAGGGGGCACAATATGCAGGAACAGGAAATTTTTGCGGAGGACCAGCAAAGCTATCTGCCGGTTTTTAACCGCTATAAAATCGTCCTTGACCACGGCGATGGCGCTGAGGTTTGGGATATAAACGGCAAGAAATATCTGGACTTCTTGGGCGGCATTGCGGTAAATGTACTGGGGCATAACAACAAGGCCTTGGTACAGGCGGTGACGGAGCAGGCAGGAAAACTCATTCACTGCTCCAATCTCTACTACACCCAGCCGCAGGCAGATGCGGCGGCCAAGCTCGTGAAGCTCAGCGGTTTGGATAAGGCATTCTTCGCCAACTCCGGTGCGGAAGCCAACGAAGGGGCCATCAAGATTGCACGCAAGTATGGTTACAGCATCAACCCCGAAAAGACGGAAATCATCTCCGCCTGGGACAGCTTCCGTGGCCGTACATTGGCTACGCTGACCGCTACGGGACAGACGCATTACCATGTGGGCCTCGGGCCGCTGCC
>CADBYQ010000190.1 GCA_902798865.1 Pseudoselenomonas ruminantium
TCTCTTGTGCCTGCATCCCAAGCACACTCAGGCATAATGCCATCAGGAAAAGAGTTTGCTTTTTCATATTGTTATTTTTTTTAAATTGTCTTCTACCTCTATATTACCCATTTGTGTCAAAATGTATAATCAAAGGCGCAACTATTTTTCTAATATCGTATAATATAAGCGCGTTTCAGCTTTCATATCCTCTTCCTCGTCATCTTCTTCCTCGTCCAGATGCAAGAAATCAGACTTCATCATGAGTTTATGATGGAATATGCCTTCCTCCTCAAATCCCAAGCTTTTAGAAACCAATCCTAAGATTTTAGGTACAAATTCATATCCCATGATGGACGAACCCTCCTGATTCAGATCATAGAAGAAAGACTCCGAACTGGTGTGCTGCAACTCCCCGTGTGTTTGTCTGTAACACCGTCTCTGCAAGAGGTTTCCCTGAGGGTCGAACAAGGATTCATCCAAACGCTGATGCACCATATCATGGTTGATGGTCGTGACCACGTCTTTCATTACGCTCAACTGCCGGCCAACGTACGAGAAATCCTTTCTCTGCCATTCTCTCCCTCCCATCAGAGCATTATAGATGGAATCGATTTCCGCAGTCAATCTTCCTTCCTCATCATAACGCATGATGGTCGTTCCCTTTTCAGCCGATGGCACGTTCAAGTATTCATACACCTCTTTCACGTGGTTCCCTTTGGCGTCGTATTCGTCATGTACCGCCATTGTTTGTTGCCACACACCCTGTTTCTCCTTATACTGGGCTGCTGACACTTGTTTCCCTTTTTTATTATACTGATACTCCCATCTTGATTGCGATGACTCCTTGCCATCCTTGTATGACATTGTCCGCTCTTGCACCCTTCTCCCATGATTGTCATAGGTGTTGTAACGCTTTTGCGAAAGTTCCCACTGCCCATCTTCTCGCAGGAAGACGACACGCAGGGTGTCACGTCCCTGTTCGTCATAGAAATACTCATGTTTGTTGGTCAAGAACCAGCCACCCTCATCATCTTCCCACCTTTTGTAATAAAGGATCTGTTCCACTTGTCCTTTTGCGTTATAGCTGAACTCACTTTTCAGATAGTTCTTGCATGTTGTCAAGTTCTCAAAGGACGGCATCCAGTATTCGTCAACAACAATGCTGTCAAGACGCTCTGTGTAGCGCGCCTTTGTCTGTGCCCAAGCGCATGATGCGAGGGCAAGCAGAATCAGGAAAAGATTAAGTCGTTTCATTGTTATTAGTTTTTTGAAGTGAATTCTATTTTGAAAACGATGCAAAGTTACGCCTTTTGTCCCCCAAACACCAAGAAAATCATTTTACAAAAATTTTACATTTATATTGTGGGGGTGGAAAATGAATTTACAAAAATTTTACATATTTCTTGTATTTCTCTATTTCCCAAATATTTGCGAGATGGATGCCCTTCAGTTTTCATCCTTCGTCGAACAAAATTTCCTCACCTCCTTCATGTTTCAAATTTGATAGTATATGTAACACATTTCTCAAGTTCCTTTCCATCTTCTATTAAAGATTACGTCAGTTCGGTATAAAAGACAGTGCTTTTATAAAACCACAGATTCACAGTTCTTTTAACAACGAATGATACGAATTAAACGAATTTTTTTTCTTCTCAATGCCGTGGGACGGCAACGAAGGAAAACGAATGGTGGGCGTTCCGCATTCGGAGAAATCAGAAGGATTTCATTCGTCGGGCTTGCCCATTAAAACAATTCGCCACATTCGGAATATTCGTTGTTGTTTCTTTGGCTCCAACGGCGCAACCTCTTACACCGAATTCACGTTATTTTAAGGCTTCCACTTCATTTCTTTACTGTTTATGGTTGTTTTGGTATATGAGTTTTACGATTGTTATTGTTTTCTATTCACATATTACCCCTTTTTAGGAAAATGTATAATGAACACACACACTTTTTTTCGAGACCAATGCGTTTTTAACATTTCGTGCGACAAAGATAGGGGGAATCAAGGAGGTAAAAAAGAAAAAGGGGTGGAAAAGTTACAATGCCATGTAACATTATCTAAATCATTGAAAAAGAATAAATTGAAAAACAAAATGTTACATGAGTGAAAGAAATGGGGGTGGAAAATGTTAATTTCACTCCCCTATTTTTAAGAAATGTTAACACAAATAAAGCATTTTGTGCTATAAATTCTCTATCACTTGTTCCAAAGAAATATTGGGGTCAGTTATTTGAAATCCTGTTTTCTTGAGAACGGATTTCCTTTTCTTGACAGCAGACTCACCAATATAAAACACATTAGCAATAATGGCATTCGTCATTTTCAGACGAACAAGCATACAAAGCCGGACATCTTCTTCTTTAAGCCCCTTGTATTGCTGGCGAAGTTTCTGTACAAAATTGTTATCCGTATCATCTATAAGATGTTCCATTTCCTTCCAGTCCTCTCCTCTCATGTGAGCCTTCTCACCATCTGCAATAAGTTTTCTGGAATACGCCAATTTCTCCATAAAATGTTTTTGAAGTACAGCATGGGTCTTGGATTTCTGATGGATCAACTCTTGTTGGTGTTGCATCTCTTTTTCATGTTCTGCAACAAGATGCTGCCTGTTCTTCCATACACCTCACACTCCCATTTTCGTTCTATATTCATTATATATTATTAGGTAAACACCGACAATAATCCTCTTTTTCATGTTTATTTCTGTACCACGCTAAAGTACATTCGTATTTTGTCGGTGGTTTTTGGCGGGATTTAGCAACTTTTTGCTTGTTTTTTCGTGTCTTTGATTGACTTTGACGGACTTTAGTTGTATGATATAGAAAACGTCAAGTTTAGGAGAGTGATAGCCATGTTGACTGAAGAACGCTACGCTACAATTTTGCGCATCCTTGAAGAAAAAAAGGCTGTTACCGTCCTTGACCTCACCCAGGCTTTAGGCGCCTCGGAATCCACGGTACGCCGGGATTTGGCCGCCCTGCACAAGAGCGGACGCCTTTATAAAGTTTACGGTGGGGCCACTTCTCTCGACAACAATTACAGCAGTGCCGAGGAAGATATGAAAACCAAAAACGATTTATTCCCGGAGGAAAAAATCGCCATTGCCCGCAAAGCTGCCGGGCTTATAAAACCCAGAGATTTTGTTTACCTCGATGCCGGAACGACCACCCTGCATCTGATTGACTTTCTGACGGAAACCAGTGCGGTATTCGTCACCAATGGCATGCAGCATGCCGCCCGCCTGTCCGCCAAAGGCTTTAAGGTCTTTATCATCGGCGGGGCGGTCAAAGCCATCACCGAAGCAGTTGTGGGCACCGAAGCAATGGAAAGCCTCAAGAACTACAATTTCACCAAGGGCTTTTTCGGCACCAACGGCATCAGCCCCAAATCCGGTTTTTCGACGCCGGATGCAGATGAAGGCACCATCAAGAGTGCTGCCCTGCTCCGCTGCAAAGAAGCCTTTGTGCTGGCTGACCGGTCAAAATTCAACAAAATTTCCCCCATCACCTTTGCCCACCTTTCCAGTGCCACCATCATTACGGGGCATTTGGAAGATAAAAAATACCGTGATTATACCACTGTTATTGAAGGAGAATGAAAGATGATTTACACTGTAACCTTCAATCCATCTTTGGATTACATCGTCCGCCTCGACAACTTCACTGCCGGCGAAATCAACCGCGTGAACTACGAACAGGTCTTAGCTGGCGGCAAGGGCATCAACGTGTCCATCGTGCTCAAGAACCTCGGCCATGACAACGCCGCTCTGGGCTTTGTCGCTGGTTTCACCGGCGAAGAAATCAAGCGCCAGCTCAAGGAATTCGGCGTGACGAGCGATTTTGTGCAGCTCGATGAAGGATTTTCCCGTATCAATGTCAAAGCAAAAGCTAAGACGGAAACGGAAATCAACGGTCAAGGCCCGGACATCAGCGAGGCCAAACAGGCTGAACTCTTTGCTCAGCTCGACAAGCTCGTTGAGGGCGACACGCTGGTGCTGGCAGGCTCCATTCCCAAGACGCTGCCGGATGACATCTATCAGCGCATCATGGCCCGCCTTGACGGCAAGGGTATCCGCATCGTCGTTGATGCCGAAAAGAAATTGCTCTTAAACGTGCTGCAGTATCATCCGTTCCTCATTAAACCCAACAATCACGAACTGGGCGATATGTTCGGCGTGAAACTCACCACGGACGAAGAAATCATTACCTATGCCAAGAAGCTGCAGCCGAAAGGCAAGCTCATCAACTCCGTAGGCGCTGGTGACTCCATGGTAGCCGGCTTCATCACGGGTTACATGGAATCGAACGGCGACTTTGAAACAGCCTTCCATTGGGGCGTAGCCACGGGCTCTGCTTCCGCCTTCAGCGAAAACCTCGCTACCCGTCCGGAAGTTGAAGCGCTCTTAAAGACCATCGCTTAACTATTATAATTCCTTTATCTTTATCCCAACATTGGGTTTTCGCCTTTAAGGCATTATTCATAATTACTTTATAAAAGGAGAGAACATTATGCGTATCACTGACCTGCTCAAGAGCGATAGCATCGTTCTGGGCGCCTCCCCTGCGGACAAAGCGGCCGCAATCAATCAGCTCGCTGACCTCATGGAAGCCGGCGGCAACCTGTCCGACAAAGAACAGTACAAAAAAGATGTATTCGCCCGCGAAGCATCCGGCACCACTGGCCTCGGCGACGGTATCGCCACTCCCCATGCCAAGAGTGCTGGCGTAAAGGCTGCCGGCCTTGCCGCTATGACGGTTCCTGCCGGTATGGATTTTGAATCCATGGATGGCCTGCCGAGCCGCCTGTTCTTCATGATTGCTGCTCCGGACTCTGCCAATGACGACCATCTGGCTATCCTGTCCAAGCTGGCTACCATGATTATGGACCCGGACTTCAAGGAAGCCCTGATTGCCGCTAAGAGCAAAGACGAGTTCCTGAAGCTCATCGATGCCAAAGAAGATGGCAAATTCGTAGCTCCGGCTGCAGCTGCTGCGGAAGAAGCTGCTCCGAAAGCTGACCACATTCAGGTGCTGGCTGTTACGGCCTGCCCGACGGGTATTGCCCACACCTTCATGGCTGCCGAAAGTCTCGAACAGCATGCCAAGAAGCGCGGCATCACCATCAAGGTTGAAACCAACGGCTCCGGCGGTGCTAAGAACGTACTGACCGCTGAAGAAATCGCCAAGGCTGACGCTATCATCGTCGCTGCTGATAAAAACGTCGCTATGGCTCGTTTCGATGGCAAACCGACCATCATCACCAAGGTTGCTGACGGCATCAACAAGGCAGACGAACTGCTCGACCGTGCCCTGTCCGGCAACGCACCCATCTATCATGCTTCCGGTTCTGATGCAGAAGAATCCGCTGCTGATGTATCCGGTGAAAGCCTCGGTCGTCAGATTTACAAGCACCTCATGAACGGTGTCAGCCACATGCTGCCCTTCGTTGTTGGCGGTGGTATCCTGATTGCCATGGCCTTCCTGTTCGATGATTACTCCATCGACCCGAGCAAATTCGGTTCCAATACGCCGCTGGCTAAGTTCTTCATGGATATCGGCGGTGCATCCTTCGGCTTCATGCTGCCGATTCTCGCCGGCTTTATCGCTATGTCCATCGCTGACCGTCCGGGTCTTGCGGTAGGTTTCGTCGGCGGTGCGCTGGCTGGTACTACGGGTTCCGGCTTCCTCGGCGCTCTCGTAGCTGGTTTCGTTGCTGGTTACACGGTAAACTTCCTGAAGAAGGCATTCTCCTGCCTGCCGGAATCTCTGGACGGCATCAAACCCGTTCTGCTCTATCCGTTCTTCGGTATTCTGATCATCGGCTTCATCAGCATGTTCATCATTGCTCCGCCGGTTGGTGCAATCAACACCTGGCTCGTTGAAACCCTCAAGAACATGGACCCGAATGCCCGCATTATGCTGGGTATCGTCATGGGCGGCATGATGGCTATCGACATGGGCGGCCCCATCAACAAGGCAGCTTATGTAACGGGTACTGGCCTGCTCGCTTCCGGCGAATACCATGTCATGGCCGCTGTTATGGCTGGCGGTATGGTTCCGCCTCTGGCTATCGCCCTTTGCACGACCTTCTTCAAGAACCGTTTCACCGAAAGCGAACGCAAAGCTGGTATTACCAACTATGTAATGGGTATGTCCTTCATCACGGAAGGTGCTATTCCGTTTGCCGCTGGTGACCCCCTGCGTGTAATTCCTTCCGTATTCATCGGTTCCGCTACGGCTGGTGCCCTCTCCATGGCCTTTGACTGCACCCTGCGTGCACCCCATGGCGGCATCTTCGTCGTACCGACCATCGGCAATGCCGGCATGTACATCGCCGCTATCGTTATCGGTGCTGTAGTCGGCTGCGCTGTACTGTCCGTACTGAAAAAGCCTATCAAAGAATAATATATAACGCCGTTATGGTTATAAACCAGGGGGCTGTTGTATCTATTTGATATGCTCCCTTCTAGGTAGACAAGTGAAATAACAAAAACTTGTCACTTAGGAGGGAGCATATTTTATGTCTAAAAAAGCAAGAGAATTATCCC
>CADBYQ010000191.1 GCA_902798865.1 Pseudoselenomonas ruminantium
TGGTAATAACTTTCCTTCGCTTAGACAGGCTTGTCAAACGCTGCGGAAAGCTATCACCAGCAGGGCGGGCTTATTGCGTACTTATGATTGTATTGCAAAGATAAGCTGACCAAACGTAATAAAACCAATTTGCGGGAGGTACACTGTGATATTAGGGTGAGCAGCAAGATAGATTGTAACGCAGTTTATGTGCTAAAACTAAGAAGGGCAGGAGGGGGATGGCTTTCGTCTTGTGACTCGAATTTAGCGAATATTCCTATGGTAAAACTTATGGAAATGCGCTATAATCAAGAGAGATTAATAAACGTAAACGAAATCTGGCTTGAGAGGATGAGGGCTTGTGCTAAAGGTATATGCAGTAGAGAGCCTGCGGGCAGGGATGACAGTTGGACGGGATATCGTGGATGAGCAGGGAAATGCGCTTATCAGTACGGGAACGATTCTGACCAAGGAAATGATTTATGGTTTGCTGGATAGGCCAATCTTTTCGGTTTATATTGATGAGCAGGAACCTCCGGCAATGCCCAGCAAGGAGAATTTGCTCGATGATGCTTACATCGTGTGCTATAACACGGTTTATCAGCAATTGGAACGTATGTTTGAAGGGCTGGTACAACGCGGGGAGTTTAATGCTGCTGACCTGCAGAATATTATGGATGAACGGAATTTCACCGAACTTTGTGATGGTGCGAAGGCGGTATCGCAGATTCATAATATGAAGCATGAAGGTTCTTACCTGATTCATCACTGCCTTCATGTGGGGATCTTAGCCGGATTAATGGGGCGTTGGTTGGGGATGTCGGTGCTTGACCAGTACAATTTGGTCATTGCGGGGCTGTTCCTGGATATCGGCAAGATGATGATTCCGCCTGCTGTGTTGGAAAAACAGGGGAAACTTACGCCAGAGGAATTTGAGCAGGTTAAGATGCATGCGCAGTATGGTCACGATACGCTGGCAAGAACCACGTTGAATGCCAATCAGGATATTATGATGGGCGTTATGCAGCACCATGAGCGCTGTGATGGTTCCGGTTATCCCTTGCAGCTCAAGGGAACAAACATTTCCCGTTTTGGTAAAATCCTGGCCATTCTCGATATCTATGACGCTATGGCCAGTGACCGGGTATTTGCCAAACGCCGTTCGCCCTTTGATGTGTTTGCCATTCTTTATGATGATATACTGGATGGCAAATTGGATACGGAATATGGAGTGCTCTTTATCAAGCGTTTGTCCCATGCCTTGAATGGCAACTGGGTACGCTTGACCAATGGGGAAAAAGGACGTATTGTTTATTTGGATGAAAGCCGGATTCGTTCCCTGCCTGTGGTACAGACCGACAAAGGCGAGTTTTATGATTTGAACAAAAATCGCGAGGTCAAGGTAGAATGTATTCTGACCGCCAGCGAAGTGTGATTGACAGCATATAGAGATTCAGGCTCAATGGAGATTTCATGATAATTTCCGTTGAGCCTTTTTAAACTTTGCGTTATACTATAGCTTAATTATGAATTTAAGGGGAGGATGGACTATGGCAATGGTTCCCAAATTAAATACGATGCAGTTTGACAAGGAGATACCTTTCAAGGTAGTCGCGCCGTTTGAACCTATGGGGGACCAGCCAAAGGCCATTGAGGATTTGGCGGCGGGCGTTGAAAACGGCCAGCAGGCGCAGGTGCTTTTGGGGGCAACGGGAACGGGCAAGACCTATACCATTGCCAAGGTCATTGAGAAGGTGCAAAAGCCAACATTGGTGATTGCCCATAATAAGACATTGGCCGCGCAATTGGCCAGTGAGTTTAAGGCATTTTTTCCGGAAAATTATGTGGGGTATTTTGTCAGCTATTACGATTACTACCAGCCGGAAGCCTATATCGCTTCCACGGATACCTATATCGAAAAGGATTCGTCCATCAATGATGAGATTGATGAACTGCGTCATTCGGCTACCTGTTCGCTGTTTGAACGGCGGGATGTGATTATCGTGGCGTCTGTTTCCTGCATCTATGGTCTGGGCTCCCCGGAAAGCTACCATGAAATGGTGCTGTCCCTGCATAAAGGACAGGAGGTGCCGCGGGAGGACATCCTGCACAAATTGGTGCAGATTCGCTATGAGCGCAATGATATCGCTTTTGAACGTGGCCGTTTCCGGGTGCGGGGGGATGTTATTGAAGTGTTCCCGGCAGGTTATAACAACCGGGCGGTGCGCATTGAGCTGTTTGGTGATGAGATTGACCGCATGGTGGAGTTTGATGTGGTGACGGGTGAAGTCTATGGCGAGCGCACCCATTTGATGGTGTTTCCTGCGTCCCATTATGTCACCGAAGACGAGGATATGAAAATCGCCATGCAGGACATCCGCGACGAGCTGGATGTGCAGCTCAAAATGTTCCGCGAAAATGGCAAGCTGCTCGAAGCGCAGCGCATTGAACAGCGTACCAATTACGATTTGGAAATGATGCAGGAAATGGGCTATTGCTCGGGAATCGAAAATTATTCCCGTCATTTGACCCATCGCAAGGCGGGGGACGCTCCCTATACATTGTTGGATTACTTCCCGGAAGATTTCCTGATTGTCGTGGACGAATCCCATGTGACCCTGCCGCAGATACATGCTATGTATGCCGGCGACAGGAGCCGCAAGGTGTCGTTGGTGGAAAATGGCTTCCGTCTGCCCTCGGCTTTTGATAACCGCCCCCTGACCTTTGAGGAATTTGCGGCGCGTATCAATCAGATTATCTATGTGTCGGCCACTCCGGGCAAGTACGAAAAGGAGCAGGCTCAGCAGATTGCTCAGCAGGTCATCCGCCCGACGGGGCTTATTGACCCGGAGATCGAGGTGCGGCCATTGGAAGGGCAGATTGATGACCTCTTGACGGAAATTTGTCTGCGCATTGAGCGCAATGAGCGTGTACTGGTTACGACCCTGACCAAGAAGATGGCGGAAAATCTTACGGATTTTCTGAAAGAGGCAGGCGTAAAGGTACGTTATTTGCATTCCGATATTGCGACCATTGAGCGGGCGGAAATCATTCACGATTTGCGGGCCGGGGAATTTGATGTGCTGGTCGGCATTAACCTTCTGCGTGAAGGGCTGGATATGCCGGAAGTTTCCCTGATTGCCATATTGGATGCGGATAAGGAAGGTTTCCTGCGTTCGGATACCTCGCTGATTCAGATTATTGGCCGTGCTGCCCGCAATGCGCATGGTCAGGTAATCATGTATGCCGATAGAATTACCGATTCCATGAAACGGGCCATGGATGAAACGGAACGCCGCCGGGAAATTCAGCAGGCCTATAACACGGAGCATGGCATTGTGCCCAAGACGATTATCAAGCCTATTAAACCGTTGATTGAAACCACTTTGGTCGCAGAATCGGCGGCAAGTTATACTGCGGGAGATGGCAAAAAGAAGAAAAAACTCTCCAGGAAAGACAAGGAAAATCTTGTCAAAACCTTACTGCGTGAAATGCAGCAGGCCTCTCGGGCAATGGAATTTGAGCGGGCGGCAGAGCTTAGAGATATGATTTTGGAATTGGATGGTACTCTGCCTAATGCCAAGGGAAAAAGCTAAGCTTGGCTTAGCGGGCTTCTTTTTTGAACAATGGCGGCTATTATGATATAATGTTTTTGTTAATTTATAAAGATACAGAGGGTCCTGTTGTATGGGTAATGTATATTCACTGGTTGAAGAATTTTATGAAGAAAACGCCGCCGCCGGCCAGATTGTCCCGCAAGATGCCGTAGAGGCTTATTTGCGCCGCAATGCCTGGCATGGGGCAGATGATGATGAGTTGAAGCGGATTTGGAGCATAATCCGTCTGCTCGTTACTTATGTGGATCAGTTGGATCTTTATTCTCTGGGTTCGTTGACGGTCTATGATTATCAGGAGATTATTTACCGTTATGCCAATGACCAGGCAGATTTTATGTTGGCTGAGGCGGATATCAACAAATTCTTTTCGGCTGCGGAAAAGTTCTATGAATATCTGCAGCGCACCTGTAAGACTGACGATTACCGGCAGGGCTTGCAGGCGGCCAAGGATTCCCTTTATGAGGGCGGCTATTTCTTCCTGCCGGACAGGCGGGATGGTGACGAGTTCTACAGTTCTCTGGAGCATATGGAGGAAGTGCCTGCGGAAACCATGCAGCGCCTCAACAAGATGCTCGATGAACTTCTGCCCGGCCCGGACTATGATGGTCAGGAAGCTCCGTCCGAGGAAGAACGGCGCGGCTTTTGGTTTGGCTTTTGGGACTTTTTCCTCTTTGATTATCATCTGATTGTTTCGGATGCTTCGCCTTTGCGCTATTATTACGAGCAGGAACGGGAAAAATTGTCCACATCGGAACAGGATATTTTGCGCGATTTATTGCGTTCGCGGTTTACGGTGTTCAGTATTGAAGCTGTGGGAGAAGATTTTGTAAGCTGCCGCAATTTCTTTACCGGGGAAAACTTTGAATTGCCCGTGCCGGAATTGGCCCTGGGTAATTACAATCACTGCATTCTGTATGGTCATATCCATTCTCATGGCGTTATGCTGCTCAACTATATCACTACCCTTACGGCGAGTCCCAAACTGCAAAAGCGTATGCGGGACGTGATTTTGCGGCAGTTCGAGCTGTTTAAAGTGCAAAAACCACAGGCGGAGATAGCGGATTTTTTTGCCCGGCATGGGGGCGTTGTACGTCATACCCTGCAGATTTTAGCCGGCTATGCCCAACTGAATGTATTGAAAAGCCGTCATGCAATACAGGCGCTGCCGGATAATCCGGAAACAGCGGATTTGTTTGCGGCGGATATCGATATGTTGCGACGGGTAGCAAGACATGTAGGGTTCAGTAATTTTGAAACAGCGTTGCTG
>CADBYQ010000192.1 GCA_902798865.1 Pseudoselenomonas ruminantium
TAAGAATACACTCCCGTGGATATAGACGGGAAAGCCACCGTACGAATTCCATGTTCCATGGCAATCTCCAAAGAGTGCCTATAGCACCCTGCTAACAGTTCTGCCTCACAATTTTTACCGCCGTGCCATACTGGCCCTACCGTATGAATTACATAATCGCATGGCAATCTGTATGCCTTGGTGATTTTTGCCTGCCCCGTTTTGCAACCATTGAGCGTCCGGCACTCTGACAGGAGTTCCGGTCCGGCGGCTCTATGTATGGCTCCGTCCACGCCACCGCCACCCAGTAAACTCTCATTAGCTGCGTTGACAATAGCATCTGCATAATGCTTTGCGGTTATGTCTCCCAACTCTGTTCTGATGACTGTCATATCATTTCCTCATTTCATCTTCAAGTCCAGCAACACCTTATCCGTCTCCCACGGTGATATGACCGTATAGTCGATGCCTGCTCCCTCTAGAACCGCCTTGATTTCTTCATCCTTTACCTTGGCTCGTTCCAGATTGGTTTCCTTGCGTCCATCGATGCTGATGAATTCATCATTGCGTCGCAGCAGATAGTCCACATTGTCAAACTTGGCATGCTCATGCATTACCAGCTGGTCAAAGAGCTCGTCTGGCGTGTTGTTGTAGATGATGTTCAATGGCAGCGGGGAATCGCAGACCGCATACTCCACGCCATAGCGTTCCAGTGTCTTCAGCCGATGCACTTGCTCGGCAAAAAGATACAACTGGTCCTGCACAATGTCCGTGGCATTCTAATACCAGAGCCACTTGGCATACTCGCCCACCAGCTCCGTCTTATGTCCCTTGCGCTTCAGCTTCGAAAAAATATCTGCGGCGATGGTACTCTTGCCAATGCCAGCGCCGCCATAAAAATTAATTACCCTCAATGTTTATTCCTTTCACCCCAACAAAGGCACCGGACCAAAAGTCGGTGCCTTTGTACATATTTTGTTACTGCAATGCAAAACCATTATCACGAGCCAGTTCCTGCACACGCGAAACGGTAAGCTCTGTATCTTCAGCGATATCCGATACAGCCTGACTGTCTATAGGCTGCTGACGCTTCACAAGGCGGCGCAACATATTGAGCGCAGTTCCTTCTCGTCCTGCAATAATACCAGCATCTCGCGATTCTTCCGCCAATGTCTCACCCAAGTTGCACATTTCTTTCACCTCGTCCTTCAGTTCCTTAGTCATGGGAATTCCATATTCATTTTCCATCAAGTCTTCTTTTTCCTGCGCTGAAATAGCCTTAGAAAACAGAATTCTCAGCAATCGCAGGATTCCACGAGCCTTCTGTTGCTGTTCTTGACCTACATTGATAAGCACCACGGTCATCAAATCGTAATCAGCCAGTGGTTCCTCATACTCACCTTCCAGAAAGTCCCTCGTTACATGATACTGCGCGATGGTGTTTTCACGGTCTTTTGGGGGATTCATGCAAATCAAAAATCCCCCGTTCCATGCTCTTATATTACCACGAATCAAACCATTTTGCCACCTGTTCAGCTTGCCAAAGCAAGATGAATACCCCTTCTGTGATATCAACTGCTTATTATTCGATGTATTTATCCACCCGCATCTTTTTTCCATCCGTGCAAAATTTTATTTCGCCATCCCGGTCTGTACGAAAGACTTTGATATTCAATTTCTGCAGACGATTCAGCACCTCTTGCTTTGGATGCCCAAAGCTATTGCCTGCTCCTACACTGATAACTGCATAACTTGGTGCTACTGCTTGCAGGAACACCTCCGAACTGCTGGTGTCCGAGCCGTGATGCCCGACTTTCAACACTGTGCTATGGATATTCTTCCCTTGCTCCAAAATGACCTGCTCATTCTCTTTTGTCAAATCTCCCGTGATAAGGAAACTTGCCTGTCCGTAGCTTATGCGATATACATTTGATGCTTCATTACCTGTTCCCTGTCCCTTGGCTGTAATTTCCGGAGCATAAATAACTTCAATACGCACTCCATCCAAATCAAAGACATCGCCTTCCCGCGCCAGATGAAGTTTTGCCAACAGGCGATCATTACTCCCCAGCCCCATACTCTGCGCATAGGCATCGCGTCCCTCATCGGCTGTATATACGATTCCCACCGGCATATTCCTCAATACTGCACCCGCGCCCCCTGCGTGGTCGGCATGGGCATGTGTCAGGAAAATCGCCTCGACTTCATGAACACCATAATGCCTAAGATATGGTACTATGATTCTTTCTCCTGTATTGAATGCCCCCGGCTCATTACCATTTCTCTCGCCACCGCAATCAAACAAGATTGCTTTCCCATGAACAGTCCTCAACAATAATGCATCTCCTTGCTGACAATCAATAGCACTCAGCGTTACTTTGCCATTCTGACTCAGTTTGTTTCCTACGCTAAAGGCTATGAAAACGACACTCATAACTACTATGTACTGTCTCTTTTCTTTCAGCCATGCCATGACCTGTTGCCGCCACGACGTCTTGAGCACCAGTAACGCCAAGGCTAAATAATAAAACACCGCCAACGGCCATTTCAGCGAAGGAATCCATATCATACTTCCAGGCATTGCAGCCATCCATCTTGCCAGTTCATAACCCAGGCCTAAAAGGATGCTGTCACCTGCATAGGCAATTCTCCCCATCAATGGTACAGCAAAAGCCAGCAATCCTGCCATAATGCCTATGATAATTATGACCTCCACTATTGGCACTATAACAAGGTTCGCCAGAAATGCAGAAAGAGACAGCTGATTGAAATACCATGCCAATATAGGAAGCGTCGATGCATGTGCAGCGAATGTAATGGCCAGCCCTGCCGCCATAAAAGATGGAACACGGCGCGACTGCAACCAGTCACGCACAGGAGGTGCTACATATAAAAGTCCTGCCGTTGCTGCAAATGACAGCTGGAAACTTATATGATAGAGCAAGATTGGTGATACCGTCAGCATCAGCAGCCCTGTAAGGATAAGCAATCGCCTTGCATCCTTCTCCCTGTCCAAGGCCAGTGCCAGAAATGTAAGCCCACCCATCAACGCAGAACGAAGTACAGGCGGCACTAAACCTGCTAAAAGGCTGTATACAGCAATTGCTGATATGACCATCACCACTCTGACAACTTTGGGCAGGCGAAAGAAAGACCCCAGCCATGCCATTACCGCCGCCAAAAGACTGATATGCGAACCAGAAACGGACAGAATATGGACTATACCTGTCGTGGTAAATGCATCTAACAATTCAGTTTTCAAGCCTTGGTAACCGCCAAACAGCATCGCAAAAATTGCTGCCGCATCTTCTTTTGGCATCACAGCCCGCATGGATGAAAGGTAATGCTCTCGCACTTCTGCCAAGTTCCGTAAAACACGCACCCATACCGATGTCTCACTATCCTCCAGCGACTGCGTTACAGTTATACCACCCTTGCCAGCCAACAATGTTGCTGTAATCCCCTGACTGCGCAGCAATAGTTCTGTATCTATCTGTCCTGGATTATGGATGGCATGCGGCAGGCGTACAGTGCCAGAAGCAATCAGCGTATCACCTATCTTTGGCAAGGATTCGAGCTTCTCTTTGTCTGACCGTGCATATATGTACAAACCGCCGCTGACAGGTTCAGCAGATTCCTTCCCCTGTCTTATCTTTTCAGCCTTGAGACAATAACGAACAGATATACTGCCATCACTGCGTTCCCTTAATTGCGGAGCCTCTTTCAATACGCCGGTAATATGCAGTTGCTTGCCAGCAAAATGTGAAATATCATTCTCAGGAAGCATAATGCCTGCCTGAATGCGCAACACACCAAGAACGAATATTAACATAAGGAATGCTGGCCATATCTGCTTACTGGAACGATATATGCTAAATACCGCCCAAACAAAGAAACCGGACATTACCACTAGCAAAGTTAAAAAAGGCAATGCCGGAAAAGCCCAGCCAGCAACTATACCAAGGCTTAATGCGACGAGTAAGGCAATTAAAAATTCTTCTTGATGTTGTCCCTGGTTCATTGCAATATCCCCCGTTAAGAGAAAGCAACCTCTCAATCTTTACCTGTTTTATTTACGAAGAGCTGCGTTATTGTACAACTCAGATACCAATTCATTTCGTACCGCTAAATTAAGCAGTCTATCATTTTCTACACAGATGTCTAAAAATCTCACAATTACTTTTGGTATCAATCATCATCT
>CADBYQ010000193.1:0-3592 GCA_902798865.1 Pseudoselenomonas ruminantium
AGACTGGTGGCGGGTGGCCACCCGCCACCAGTCTATCGGAGGGAGAAGGACCGGGGCCATCCTATTTTCGTATTTTTGCGGACAAAGGAGGTCTTGGGGGACGAGCGGAATGCTATCTTGGTAAGCTTTGCTATACCGCGACAAAGTTTCTGTCGTCCCCTTCCTTTTCCCATTCTCTGGAGCTTGGGCAAGGTATAATAGGACGGCGCTGGCCGATCTTGAGTTCATCCAAGAGTCAAAGCGGTGGATTATGGGGAAGACCGTATGTTCAACTTCATAATACATCTTCAGTATGAAGCATTTACAACTCAAGGATGGAGACAGGCTGCGCCGACAATGCATCGGCGTGGACATCTCCAAGAAGAAGTTCACGTTCTGCCTGTGCCAGAGCACCGAGCAGGACCTGCACTTCTACACGAAGCCAAGGGAGCTTGAGAACTCCGAATCGGGCTTTAGACACTTACTGGAATGGAGCGGGAAAGAGGTCGACAGTTCCGTTCCGTATTCTTTCCTGATGGAGACGACGGGTTGTTACCATGAGTCTCTTGCTTTATTTCTTGCCCGGAAGGGCATGACAGTCATCATCGTACATGCCAATAAGGCAAAGAACTTTGCCAGGCTCAACGGGCAGAGAACCAAGACAGATCCTGTTGACAGCAAGATGCTCGCAACGATGGGCTGCGATACTCCTGGGCTCAAACCGTGGCCCATTCCGGATGAGAAGTATCTTCAGCTCAGGGATATGAGCCGTCTTTCCGAGCAGCTGGAGAAGACGCATGCCCAAGTGCTTTGCAGAATGGAGGCCACAACGCACTCCGGATATGTAACCAAGAGCGTCCTGAGAGCCCATAAGTCACTGCTCAGATCCATTGAGAAGGTTCAAGCAGCCAATGAACAGCATATGGCAGAACTGGTCAATGGCGATCCGGTCATCAAAGCCGGGGTGGATAATATGGAGTCCATCAAGTGTATCGGCAAGAAGACCGCTGTACTGGTTACTGCTGAGACCCTCGGCTTCCACCAGATGACCAGCGCCAAACAGGTGGCCAGTTATGCCGGTCTAGATGTCAAGAAGGAACAGTCTGGCGACACTGACAAAAAAGGGCATATGACCAAACGGGGCAACGCCCACCTTCGTGCCGGGTTGTACTTCCCAGCGATGGTCGCGTCCTGGAGCAACCCGCAGCTGATGGAGGATTACAAAAGGATATGCGCCTCTCATCCTCAGTCAAAGAACATTGCCCTCGTGGCGTTGGAGAGGAAGCTTCTTTGCTTGATGTACTCCCTCTGGAAGAGCGGCAGGGAGTGGGACCCGGAATATGGTCAGGATAAAAAACAGGAGGAGGCGATGTCATGAAAGCAAAGACACTCAAACTTATCGAAAAGCTTGCCCGCGATGTCAGAAGAGGAGACGAGCTGTGTGACTATAATCCCGTTTTCATGGAGCTCTTCGGCAGCCTGTTCCTCGAGCTGGAACAGTGCCTGGACATTATCCCTTATCTCGAAGCGACCCCGACCATGCATCCGCTGGAGTTCGGCGATCCCAGGGTTATCCAAGACCTGCATGACTTTTGGATGAAGAGAGACCCTTTTGAGGGCATTGTTTACAACCCTCACCAATCAGACGAAGAGTAATCGGCCATCTGACTACTGCCCAATACCATTCTGAAGATGAAAGAAAAAAAGATTGAAAACACCCTTGTTTCGACCCGAGGAGCTCGTTTTCAATCTTTGAAATAACAAGCATATGGCGCTCTCCGGAGCTATCGGGCCCTGAATAGGGGTCCTGCTTGTCGTATGCAAATATGGCAAAAATAACGTTCTGAAAAAAATTTTACTTTGTTCTTGTTTTTTAAAGCAGTATCTTTGTCAAGGTG
The DNA here is from genome assembly GCA_902798865.1 of Pseudoselenomonas ruminantium. Lineage (GTDB taxonomy): Bacteria > Bacillota > Negativicutes > Selenomonadales > Selenomonadaceae > Selenomonas_A > Selenomonas_A ruminantium_L. Next base: position 1,878 of record CADBYQ010000193.1, read on the forward strand.
TCTATTGTAATAGGCTCCGCCATCGGCCCGCCCCGACTGGGATAGTGGGAACGGTAAAAGACAAGCACGTCTTTGCACGATGGAGAAGGTCCCTCCCAATATGCTTGTGGGGGATTTGGTGGTTTTGTGTTTGCTGGTTAGGGTCTCATAGACCTTTTGTGGGGGAATGAATTAATGACAAAACGGACATGCTTATCGACAAGACTCTTTTAGACCAATTAACCGCCCAGGCAAAGGCTTCGCCTCGGCTACGCCAACATTACGACCTCCGGGATTCCTCTGATGATGAATCCCAGCGGATGCTGAATGCCATTGAACCGGGAACGGTCATCCCAATCCATCGACATACGCAAACCAGCGAAGACGTGGTAATCCTCCGCGGCCGTGCAGAGGAAGTCTTCTATGACAACACAGGCAAAGAAACCGGACGTTACCTCCTGGTCCCAGGAAGTGACACCCCAGCCATCCACGTTCCCATGGGCCAGTACCATACCTGCCAGTCCTTAGCATCCGGCACGGTAATCATCGAATTCAAAAACACCAAATACGATCCCGAAACCACCGAGGATATCCTGTAGTATAACACATAATTGATAACCTATGAGCTTAACCAACTTAAAAGCTATCACAATTGTAGCCGCAGCCATCGCTGCATTCATAGCCGTCCGCTGGGTTTATTTTAAGATTCTCTGCATTGCAAAGGACAAGAACCTGGTGGATAACCCCGATGCCAGAAAACTCCAGAAAACACCCATCCCCGTAATGGGCGGCATAGCCGTTTTCTTTGGCGTGGCATTTGGCATTATGGCCGGATATACCGCAGGCGGTATGCTGGGGGTGGATTATGACATTATCCTCCTTCCGGTCCTGGCCGCCATGGTGGTCATGCTCTATGTGGGAGCATTGGATGACATCCGGGGGCTTTCCCCTTCGTCCCGCCTACTCATAGAATCCCTCACTATGGTGGGACTCATCTATGCCGGCGGAGGATGCATAGACACATTTCACGGGTTCTGGGGGATAGAGAGCTTTTCGTGGTGGCTCGCGGTGCCACTGACCATATTCGTGGGCGTGGGAATCATCAATGCCGTGAATATGATAGATGGCGTGAATGGACTGTCCAGCACGCTATGTCTTCTGAGCAGTGGCCTTTACGGAATTGTGTTCTTAAAGAGCGGAGATGTGGCAAATGCTACCTTGGCATTCTCAATGGCTGCCGCACTGGTGCCCTTCATGATTCACAACATCTTTGGCCTGCGTTCCAGAATGTTCATAGGAGATGCCGGCACCATGGTCATGGGACTTCTCCTCACCTGGTTTACCATCAGCCTTCTGAAGAGCGACAGCCCCATTACATTCTATGAAGATGCCAATAATGTAAACCTGATTGCCTTTGCCTTAGCGGTACTCTGTGTGCCCGTCTTTGATACCCTGCGCGTGATGACCATGCGTATGGTCAGGAAAAAGAGCCCATTTCATCCGGATAAAACACACCTGCACCACATCTTTATCAATGTGGGCGTCTCCCATTTTATTACGACTGTGTCGGAGGTGCTTATTATGGTGGTAGTGGTGTTTACCTGGTTCCTGTCCGTTCTGCTGGGAGTAAGCATTGATGGTCAGTTATACATTGTTGTGGCAGCAGCCGTTGTTTTTGTATGGGGAACCTATGCAGTGCTTCGTTACCATGCCTCGCATCATACCAAGTTCCTGCA
>CADBYQ010000193.1:3675-7851 GCA_902798865.1 Pseudoselenomonas ruminantium
ACAGGGTGGTGGAAACGCTTCACGGCTTGGTTGGACGCCCCGGAAGATAGGATGCGGAGCAGGGAAGGAGTGCATGAGAATGGTGTAAATGAAGTGAATAAGGTTGATCCTTATGATTTGATGGAAGATGACCGTAAGAAAGTTCTTGATTTTATGAAGGGACGTGCGGAAGTGATGGTGTATGATATCTTTGAGAATAGTGGTGCGGATGATAAGTATGTGTCTGCTGTTCTTGAGAGTGAAGAGCGGCAGGGAACCATTCGGGTAATACAGAGAGACTCGAAAGGAATACCCACCATTGTGACGCTTTCGTAAAAAAGTATTAAATTTGTTTAATCTATATATTGTTTCATTAAGAGTATGTACAGTAACAAAGACTTGATTACCCTGAACGAAGTTCAGAACGACGGGAAAACGATTCATCTTTATTTCAATACGGAAATAGGGCTCTACGTGGCTTACGGTTTCAGTGCTTTCTTTGCCTCATATATTGTGGACGTAATTACTGCATTTAGCGAGGATATGCAAATGCCAGTTGCGCTGATGAGAAAGCATGAAGTAAGCGAGCTTAAGTTGAGCTGCATTAAGCACCAGCATGACTACCACGAGTATTACAAGCTGGAGCTGAAAAACGAGATTCCTTTGGATGACTATTCCCGTTGGGCTAACAGCACCAAGTGGGAAAAATAGAATGGGGGGGGGTAAGATATGTTAACGGTCGGATTCGCATTTGCGTTGATGGGCGTTGCCTTTCTGGTGACCACCCTTGTATATCCTCATGTCCTCTCCTATGCTATCAATCATCATATTGTGGATAATCCCAATGCGCGCAAACTGCAACGTGTGCCGGTTCCGGTAATGGGCGGCACTACGGTGTTTATCGGACTATTGGTTGCTGTGATAATCGGGTGCGTCTTTGCCCCCAGCCCGGAGGTCGTCAAGATTATGGCGTTGTTGTTTGTCATGTATTTGTTGGGTGTATGGGATGATGTAAAGGATGTGTCTGCCGCTTTTCGCTTTGCCGCGGAAATGTTTGTAGTGTGGATGATGATGCTTCTCCTGGGCGTAGAAATCAATGATTTCCATGGACTGTGGGGGCTTTATGAAATAGAGGATTTAGTAAGTATTCCGCTTTCTCTCATTGCAGGGGTGGGTATCATGAATGCCATTAACTTGATTGATGGCGTGGATGGATACTGCTCCACATACGGGGTTATGGCATGTTTCTGTTTTGCCATAATCTTCTATTATGCCGGGGATATGACTATGTTCACCTTGGCTTTAATCGCCATAGGAGCCTTGATTCCTTTCTTTTTCCATAATGTTTTTGGAAAAACGTCCAAGATGTTTCTGGGGGATGGCGGAAGCTTAATGCTGGGGACTTTGCTTGCAATCTTTACGTTCAGCGTACTGTCTAAGGATTCACCTTGTGCTCAGTATGCAGATGATGGCGTTTCTTTGGTGGCACTGGTTCTCGCCATCCTTGCCGTGCCGGTATTTGATACCCTAAAGGTGATGATTTTCCGTGTCGTAAAAGGACGCTCTCCCTTTCATCCGGACAAGACGCATCTGCATCATTTGTTCATTGAATTGAACTATTCGCACCTGATTACATCCGCGATCATCGTTACCGTAAATGCACTTATTATTGTTGCTTGCTTCGTAAGTTGGAAGTTGGGTGCAAGTATCGACTGGCAGGTTTACATTGTCATTGCTTGTTCTTTGCTCTTCACCTGGGGCTACTATTTCTTTATGGAGCACGAGCATAGAAAGAATGACGGCGCGGGTTCTGCCGTTTTTCAAAGAGCCTGTAAGCGGGGAAAAGCCACGAATTTTACCAATGGCGCGGCTTGGAAGTTCTTGCGTGGTATTGTGGACAGCCGCATCCTGGGTGGTAAGGCCGCTATCCAGCAGGAAGCGTCCCAGAAGCCCGAGCGTCCGGATCCGAGGATAAAGTAAGGGTAGTGCTTCCGCTTTTGCGGCTGCACGGTCTGCGTGGGGAGCGGAGGCTCTAATAGCTGAAGCTATTTTTGCTAGAGGCGAGGAGTTGGAAAAGGAGATTGGACATTTTTTTGCAAAAGTAAATGGACACGCTGGGGGGGAGGTGATATAGGGATTGTGGTACCCATCCATAAACACCCAACGAAGGATGAGTCTTTCGTTATTCTACGGGGCAAGGTTAGGGTGACTACGCACAATGATGGCTCTGTCATAGAAGACGTGGTGTTGAGTCAAGAGAGTGGCAACTATGGGGTTGACATTCCTAAGAATGTGTGGCATAAGCTGGAGTCGTTAGAGTCAGGGAGTGTTATCTTTGAATGCAAAGAGGGGACGTTTGTGGAGCATGAAGTGGAAGGGATACTAGAAGTGAAGAGTGAATAATGAAGAGTGAAAAGTTGAAATCAATCCTGAAAGGTATTTGGGCTTTTTGCTCATTTGTGTTTATTCCTCAGAGACGTCCGAAGGATAATTGATAGTTAACGGGTAACAGTTAACACTAGCTTCGTTGGTATTATGAATTTACGGTACTAAGGATTAACGGAAATGAACATAAATCCAATCGGCCCATATTACGCTGGCGCATTAAGGACGGCCATCGCCTCGTGCTTCATTAACGGAAAGATTTCTGAACAGCAGATAGATTTTGTGAAAGAAGCGATCTCGAAGTTCAGAGAGGCGGAGATTGACCATCTGGCTATAGCGGCATCAGAGAAAGAAGAACTGAAAAGTGGGTGGAAACAATGGATGGAGGCTACGACGCAGGGGATTAAGGATGAGTTGAGAGCGGAAGGGAAGCTGATTTGAGTTTAAAGAATAGAACTGTTAGAATTAAGAGTGATCAGACATGAAACCGCTATTTGAGGGAATGGATACATATTCTCGCCATGCATATCTTTATTCCGCATGGACTGCCATGCTGATTCCTTGCATATTGGCTTCAGCTATGATTTATTACTATGAGTCAGCGACTGAAATACAGAATTTATGGAGTCTTAATCAGAAATATGACGATAGTTTGTTTATTCCAATGAACTATGGAGGGTTTTGCGGAATAGCTAAACATTTCTTTGAACTTGGTATGCAATCAGCACAGAAGTTATGAATGATTTTTGCCCGAATGACGCTATCTGTCTTGAAGAACCTACTTGTATGGGGTGTGGCAGAAAATGTAGTACAACAGAATATGTTTGGACTGGCGATAGTAATTCTTATAAAGGTTGGGAACTTTGGTGTTATTGCAAACATTGTCAGGTAGAAACATTTCATAAATTGGTTAAAGCACAGAAAGGAGAACAACATAAAGATGAAGACATTAGAATTTAAACCACTTGCAACTACTATCGTTACGTTGCATCAGAAGTACAGAGGCGAGTGCCAAAAGTTTGTTGATTATATGTTACGCAAATGGTGGCACGTTTTCGAGTTCAGAATTTCAGATGAAGATGCAAAGGCACTCTTCCGTGAAATGAAAACCTTTGCAAAGGCATTGCCACAAAATCGCAAAATCTACATATCACAGAATAGTTGGTACTTGCATATACACACCCAGTGGGACGATGTGGCATTAGGTAAGTGGAACGGGGAGTGGTTTATTCAAGTAGCATCGAGCAGAAACTAAAAACTAAAAGCAATGAAGCAGAAAGTAGTCTCATATAAGACCGCAATGGCTCTCAAGGCAAAAGGATTCAATGAGCCAACGGAGTTTTGTTACTGGGGACGTGAAACCAGTTTGCACATGATTGCACCTCACCTTACCAATGAGAGTTTGGGAGAGGGCAAGTGCAGCGCACCGACAATAGATGAAGTGAGGCAATGGCTATTTTATAAGCACAATATCTTGATTGAAATCCCAATGACAATAGAACGACAAAAAGTCGATGGTAAAACGGTGTACGTTGAATATTGTTATACTTATGGTTTCGTTAAACAAGGTTATTCTGGAGTTACGAGGTGTTCGACACGATTCTTTTTTTGGGACAATGCTCTCACGGCAGCGATTAATTTTATTATAGAAAAGGAAATTTAAAGATAAGTAATTATGGCAAAGTTTAAGCAAGGTGACAAAATTCGCATGGTCGAGGATAAGGACTATGTGGTGACGGTTGAGAAAGTAACGAAAAATGGCTACGAATTAAGTAACCGCTTCAAAGTGTATTTCAAAGAGGAAAGTGACTG
>CADBYQ010000194.1 GCA_902798865.1 Pseudoselenomonas ruminantium
AATTCCCAGTTGTTCACCATCTTCCAGCAGGCGTTTGACGATTTCGGCACCGATACCTCGGCGGCGCTTATCCGGTGATACCGCCATAGTCCGCACTTCGGCCAGCCTGTCCCAGATTACATGGAGCCCGCCAACACCAGCCAATGTGCCATCATCATCAATGGCCACCACCATATCACGCAGGGTTTCATACAGGGTATTGCGCGAACGGGCCAGCATAACCCCCTGCTCTGCGTAATCCGCCACAAGTTCATATATTGCTTCTACATCGGCAAAAGTTGCCTTCCGATAAATCATGCTCTCATCTCACTTCTATGCTCATGCCAGCGGCTCACAGCTTGGACATACACCTGCCAACGGACACGCATTGCATAACGGCTTGCGCGCCTTGCAGACATTCCGTCCATGCCAAATAAGCCAATGATGGGCCGCCGACCATTTATCCTTTGGTATTGCCTTCATCAGCCCCTGCTCTACTGCCAGCGGCGTATCGCCCACCGCCAGTTTTAAACGGTTGCTGACGCGAAACACATGCGTATCCACAGCGATGGCCGGCGCACCAAAGCCCACGCTCATGACCACATTGGCTGTTTTGCGTCCCACGCCGGGTAATTCCTGCAGCTTCACAAAATCAGCCGGCACCTCCCCGCCATACTGCTCACAGAGAATCTGGCAGGTTGCCATGATGTTCTTTGCCTTGTTGCGAAAAAGTCCGCAGTCCCGGATTTCCTCTTCCAAAGCAGGCAGCCCCATAGCCAATATCGCAGCCGGGTTGGCGGCTTTCTGAAAGAGCCGTGCCGTGGTCACATTTACCCGCTTATCCGTACATTGTGCCGACAGAATCACCGCAATCAAGAGTTCAAAGGGGGTGCGAAATATCAGGGCCGGCTTAGTATCCTTATAGACTTCCCCTAAAATGCGTATCTGTTCTTCCTTAATTTTCTTCGTAACACGCATAATGCTCTCCTACAGATAAGCCTTCCCCCATAGGGGAAGGCTATTTTTTAGTTTGTTAAACTCCGAATCGGTGCCGGAATCCGGCCGCCGCGGGCAATGAATGCTGCCGAGCTGTACTGATTGCGCACAGGCACAATGGGACAGTAACCCAAAAGGCCGCCAAATTCCACCATGTCGCCCACTTTCTTGCCCGGAACCGGAATGACACGGACAGCCGTGGTCTTGTTGTTAATCATACCGATAGCTGCTTCGTCCGCAATAATGCCGGAAATCGTAGCCGCGCTCGTATCGCCCTCAATGGCAATCATATCAAGACCAACGGAGCAGACACAGGTCATGGCTTCGAGTTTTTCCAAGGACAGGCTGCCGGTCTTGATGGCATTAATCATGCCCTCATCTTCACTTACCGGAATGAATGCACCGGAAAGGCCACCGACATGGGAAGAAGCCATCAGACCGCCCTTCTTCACCGCATCATTCAAGAGTGCCAAAGCCGCCGTCGTACCCGGAGCACCGCAGCTCTCAATGCCCATTTCCTCAATGATACGCGCTACGCTGTCGCCTACTGCCGGGGTCGGCGCCAAAGACAGGTCAATGATACCGAAGGGCACGCCCAGACGCTTGGATGCTTCGCGCGCTACCAACTGGCCTACGCGGGTAATCTTAAATGCCGTCTTTTTGATGGTTTCGGCAACTTCGGTAAAGTCAGCACCTTTCTTGGCTTCCAGCGCATGTTTTACCACACCCGGACCGCTGACACCAACGCTGACCACCTTATCGGCTTCGCTGACACCGTGGAATGCACCCGCCATAAAGGGATTATCGCCCGGAGCATTGCAGAATACGACCAGCTTGGCACAGCCCAAAGCATCGTTATCACGAGTAAGTTCCGCCGTACGCTTGATAACCTCGCCCATTTCGCGAACGCAGTCCATATTGATGCCGGTTTTCGTCGAGCCAAGGTTTACGGACGAACAAACTACATCCGTCGTTGCCAGTGCCTGCGGAATGGAGTTAATCAGAATGCGGTCACCATTCGTGAACCCTTTTTCCACCAATGCGGAAAAACCACCAATAAAATTCACACCGATTTCCTTGGCGGCCCGGTCCATGGCCTCAGCCACCGGCACATAGGTATCCGTCTTGCAGGCATCAGCGGCAATAGCAATCGGCGTTACCGATACGCGCTTATGAATGATGGGAATACCGTACTCCGCTTCGATATCCTCACCAGTCTTCACGAGAAATTCTGCGGATTTCGTAATTTTGTCGTATACATTACGGCAGAACTGCTCCATATTGGGGTGAGCACAATCCCGCAGGGAAATCCCCATGGTAATGGTACGCACATCCAATTTGTTCTCCGTAATCATCTCATTTGTTTCAATGATATCGTCTATGCTAATCAAGAATATATCCTCCCAGAGTCAACGTCACATCAGATATTATGCATTACATTGAAGATATCGGCATGCTGTGCCTTGATATCCACATTGATTTCCTGACCGCTTTCCTTGAGTTTCTTCTGCAAGTCCACCAGCTTGATTTTGCTGCTGCTGATTTCCGCAATCAGAATCATGTTGAAATAGCCGTCAAGGATATTCTGATTAATAGACAAAATGTTGACATTGTTCTCGGCCAAAATCTGGCTAACCATGGCAATAATACCTACACGGTCTTTGCCTACGACTGTTACTACAAGTTTCATTTACACATTTCTCCTTATAATTCCAAATTTACCCGCTCATTGTGTAAACATAGAACAATGTGTCAACACAAAGTAGCTTATTTACCACACAATTAATTATACCAATGTATGCATAAAAAACCAATAGTTCGTAAAAAAAACTTTCTGCCCAGCTTCCCCTTTTTCACCATAACTAAATTGTATACATTTTACAATAATCTCCATCTATTATTCCAATTGGTTAAAGTAAAGAAAAAAAATCACATTTTACATTGACAAAGCCATAATTAGCACCTATACTAAGCTTGTGATGTTAAATTTTGTGATACTTCAAAAACCTAGTGTTCACGCCGTAAGACAAGGCTTTATTCTTTCGTTTTTCCAGTTCGTCACAAATTAATTCGCATAATTAATAATTATGCGTTAATAATTTAGAGGAGAGTGTTAGTTATGGCAAAGAAACCTGTCAAAATCATGGAAACCGTTCTGCGTGACGGTCATCAGTCTCTGTGTGCCACGCGTATGCGCATTGAGGATATGCTCCCGCAGCTCAAGGCATTGGATTCTGTAGGCTACAAAGCTTTGGAAGCCTGGGGCGGTGCTACCTTCGATACCTGCCTGCGTTTCTTAGGTGAAGACCCCTGGGAACGTTTGGATACCTTAAAGGCTAACCTCAAAACGCCGATTCAGATGCTGCTCCGTGGTCAGAATCTACTTGGCTATAACCACTACTCCAATGATGTTGTCGAAAAATTTGTCCGTCATGCTTCGGCACACGGCGTCGGTGTATTCCGTATCTTCGATGCCCTCAACGATGTGCGCAATCTGAAGGTTGCTATTGAAGCTGCACTGGCTTGTCCGGAAAAGCCGGAAGTACAGGGCTGTCTCGTATACACCATCAGCCCGGTACATACCAATGAAAAGTTCGTGGAACTGGCTAAAGAACTGCAGGATATGGGCTGCCATTCCGTCTGCATCAAGGATATGTCCGGTCTCTTAAAGCCCTATGTTGCTGAAGATTTGGTTAAGAAACTCAAAGCCGCTTTGGATATTCCTGTGGAACTGCATACCCACTGCACCTCCGGTTTTGGTCATGCAACTTACCTCAAAGCTATCGAAGCCGGCGTAGATATCATTGATACGGCTCTGGCTCCCTTCTCCTCCGATACGTCCCAGCCCTGCACGGAAACCATGGTTCGTGCACTTGAAGGCACAGAATACGATACGGGCATTGACGTACAGAAACTCACGCCGATTTCCAAACACTTCCTCGAAGTCAAGAAACGCGTTATCAACGAATTCAACCTCAAAGGTTATTTCGATATCAACCCCAATGTACTAGACTTCCAGATTCCGGGCGGTATGCTCTCTAATCTGGCCAACCAACTCAAAGAAGCCGGCATGGAAGACAAATATCAGGAACTGCTGGACGAAATGCCTCGCGTACGCAAAGACCTTGGCTATCCTCCTCTCGTTACCCCGTCTTCCCAGATTGTCGGCACCATGGCTAC
>CADBYQ010000195.1 GCA_902798865.1 Pseudoselenomonas ruminantium
GTAAATATCTGGTGACGATAGCTGAGTGGTTCCACCTGTTCCCATACCGAACACAGTAGTTAAGCACTCATACGCCGAAAGTACTTGTCTGGAGACGGATTGGGAGGATAGGGCGTTGCCAGTTATGCTTCCCCGATAGTTCAGCCGGTAGAACGGTGGACTGTTAATCCATATGTCGCAGGTTCGAATCCTGCTCGGGGAGCCAATTATGATATACCTCTGGGGTGTTTGGGGTATAGCCAAGTCGGTTAAGGCACGGGACTTTGACTCCCGCATCCGCTGGTTCGAGTCCAGCTACCCCAGCCAGATAATGGTTCACTAGCTCAGTTGGCAGAGCACCTGACTTTTAATCAGGGTGTCCCGGGTTCGAATCCCGGGTGAGCCACCATTAATTTCGGCGCGTTGGTCAAGTGGTTAAGACACCGCCCTTTCACGGCGGCTTCATGGGTTCGAATCCCATACGCGTCACCAATATCATGACTCACTAGCTCAACTGGCAGAGCAACTGACTCTTAATCAGTAGGTTCACGGTTCGATTCCGTGGTGGGTCACCATTATATGGGCGATTAGCTCAGCTGGGAGAGCGCCTGCCTTACAAGCAGGATGTCAGCAGTTCGATCCTGTTATCGCCCACCATTTTATGGCCCGGTAGTTTAGTTGGTTAGAATGCCGCCCTGTCACGGCGGAGGTCAGGGGTTCAAGTCCCCTTCGGGTCGCCACTTGTTATTAACGCCTACGGGCGTTAAATATATATGTGCCTTTGTAGCTCAGTTGGTAGAGCAGGGGACTGAAAATCCCCGTGTCAGTGGTTCGATTCCGCTCGAAGGCACCATTTTTTTTAGGCTGGTGTAGCTCAATTGGTAGAGCAGCTGACTTGTAATCAGCAGGTTGGGGGTTCAATTCCTCTCGCCAGCTCCACTTTATTGTATTACGCGGGTGTAGCTCAATGGTAGAGCCCCAGCCTTCCAAGCTGGTCACGTGGGTTCGATTCCCATCACCCGCTCCAGTAATGATACTGCCGGGGTGGCGGAACTGGCAGACGCAACGGACTTAAAATCCGTCGGTTGGAAACAACCGTACCGGTTCGATTCCGGTCCTCGGCACCACCAATTTCATAGGGATTATACGCTGTAAAGTGTTTATTATGCGGACGTGGCGGAATCGGCAGACGCGCTAGTTTCAGGTACTAGTGGTGGTGACATCGTGGAGGTTCAAGTCCTCTCGTCCGCACCATTTTTATGTTTACTACTGTTTTTTGATAAATTCGCGGTCGTGGCGGAATTGGCAGACGCGCTACTTTGAGGGGGTAGTGTTCACAAGACGTATGGGTTCAAGTCCCATCGACCGCACCATTTTATTTTGAACATACAACTTGTTCTATGATATAATTTTCATGGAACAAGTTTTTTTGTATAGTTTTTCCTTTTTATCAGATGACAATGCCGCACTGGAGCTGGACAATATCATTGAACAGGTCGGCGGCAATGTCGTGGGCGTCGTCATTGAAATGTCCCTCCAGACTGACGCTAAGCGTGTTCGCGATGCCGGTGATCGGGGCGAATCCTTGGCTGAGATTGCTACCTTAGCCAATCAGCAGATAATTTTTGAGGAAGATTGAATTTTTTTCGAAAAAGTTATTGACAGAAGGCTAAAAGTACTTTATAATATTTTTTGTTGATTCGGTGATTTTGCCGAATACAATTGAATAAGCGGACGTGGCGGAATCGGCAGACGCGCTAGTTTCAGGTACTAGTGGTGGTGACATCGTGGAGGTTCAAGTCCTCTCGTCCGCACCATATTCGCGGTCGTGGCGGAATTGGCAGACGCGCTACTTTGAGGGGGTAGTGTTCACAAGACGTATGGGTTCAAGTCCCATCGACCGCACCATTTGAATTTTAAGCTCAGACGAGTTTCACATTGTGGATTGTCTGAGCTTTTCTTGTATATCCGGGGAGGCGATTTTATGTGGTGGCGGAAACTGTTTCTCCTGCCGTTGTTGTTTTTGCTCTTGTTTGGCAGGGGTGAGGCTAGAGAGATTGACCGGGCGGAACTGAACCTGGCCACGGCACTGATTTCTATGTCCTCCTATAGTGCAGAGTTAAATATGTTAGCGCGTGAGTGGCTCGCGGATTTAGGGTGGCAGATTGACACCCATGAATACGCTACGGCTTTGGCCGATGGACGGGTGCATATCCTAGCCCGTCAGTTTCCGGATGGGGAGCAGGTCTATGTGCTGGCTTTTCCAGGGACAGAGCGCAAGCAGGATGCCATTGTAGATTTGCGGGTTACGCGTGTGCCTTTTGGGGGAACTACGCCGGCAGAGTTTAATGCCGTGGCAGCGGCTGTGGAAAATAAATCCGGTGCTAAACCTTTGGTGCATAAGGGCTTTCATGATTATACGCAGGCGGCCTTGTTCAGTGAGAAACTGTCGGATTTTGGCAATCTGACGCTAGGCGAAGTCATTGCGCGGGATTTGCGTGCGAATCCCGCGTATACGCTCTATTTGACCGGTCATAGCCTGGGGGGCGCGGCAGCGACGCTGGCAGCGGCACGACTAGCGGATATGGGCGTCAGTCCGCAGCAGCTCCGGGTGATTACCTTCGGTGCTCCGGCTGTGGGCAATACCGCATTTGCGCGGGCTTATGAAAAGCGCATGCAGTTGACTCGCATAACGATGGAAGGCGACCCGGTAAAGGCGGCCTTGCAGTCACTGTCCGGCAGTTATGCCCAGTTTGGTGAGAAGGTGGTCTGGTCCAGCCATTTGGAGCGCTTTCCCCACGATATGACGCTGTATTTGGATGAGGCTTTGCGCCATTATTATCAGGAGCGCCAGGGGGATGAAAAGGGGCCCTCATTGATAAGTGGAACTGCCGAGCAGGCTAAGGGGCTGGTCTATGTCGCTCCGTTGCAATTTGACTTGGGCGATATGCTGCTTGATGATAAGCCTTATATGCAGCAGGTGGCTCAGGGAATCTTGCGGGAGTCTTATCAGCCGTTGGTCTTTGGCAAGGATGGGGAAGAGCCCTTTGGGACAGCGCGGCAGCAGGGCGCAAAATTTATTTTGGTTGAACGTTTTCGTGGAAAGCGAATAAAGAATGAACAGGCTAATTTCCGTTTGGTATTGGAGGAGGAAATTTATGATGGGCAGGGGAATCTGCTGACCTTTCAGTCCTATAGCATGACCGCTAGTATCCTTACGCCGCTGGAGGCAGTCGGTTATCTGACGATGAAGGCCGATGTTGAGCGTGAGAAGCTGTTAACGGATAAAAAGTAGCAGGAGATTTTTCGCAAAACGCGAAATAAGATAATGTGTATGTGTATGTGTATTGCCGTAAGGCGAGGAGGGTTATAATGGAAAAGTCAAAGGTTTATTTTACCAGCTTCCGTACGCAGGTGGGAACCAGCTGGTTGGAAAAACTGCGCCGCTTGTGCATAGCTGCTGGCATTAAGAACATTGATATGGAAGGCAAATTTGTGGCCATCAAGATGCATTTCGGCGAGATGGGCAATCTGGCTTTTCTGCGTCCGCAGTATGCCAAAGTTGTAGCCGATTTGGTCAAGGAACAGGGCGGTCTGCCGTTTTTGACAGACTGCAACACGCTTTATCCTGGCAGCCGCAAACACGCTTTGGAACATATGGATATTGCCAATATGCATGGGTTTAATCCCATGACGACGGGCTGCCAGATTATCATTGGCGATGGCCTCAAAGGCACCGATGATGTGGAAGTTCCCGTGAAAAATGGCGAATATATCAAGACGGCTAAGATTGGCCGTGCGGTTATGGATGCCGATATCGTGATTTCGCTGGCGCACTTCAAGGGCCATGAAATGACGGGCTTTGGCGGTGCCATCAAGAATCTGGGCATGGGCTGTGGCAGCCGCGCCGGGAAGATGGAGCAGCATTCTTCCGGTAAGTGCGTGGTCAATCAGGAGCTTTGCCGCAACTGTCATAAATGCGCCAAGGAATGTGGCTCGAATGCAATCAGTTTTGATACAGGCAAAGCTTATATTGACCCGGAAAAGTGCAAGGGCTGCGGTCGCTGCATTGGCGCCTGCGGTTTCTCCGCTATTCGCAAT
>CADBYQ010000196.1 GCA_902798865.1 Pseudoselenomonas ruminantium
CTGCGCTGCTGCCCCCAGAACGGTACTCGTTCTGCCCCTGCAGCAGGAATTCACCCTCTCCGACTACGAGGATGACCAGGACGCAGAAGACATTATCAAAATGATGACCAGCAAGATAAACATCGAATTCATGGGCGACGGCACTTACACCGTAATGGAGCCGGTTACCTACGAAGACAAACTGATGACCATGGACGCAAAGAAAATCACCGCTGACGTCCAGTCTGCCGCCAAGGCAGGCCGGGAACTCGGCGCCCGCTTTGTCGTCTGCGGCAGAATCACCGAGGTAAACACCCAGAAAAAAGGCGGCTCCTCGCTGGTTGACCGCATCATGTCTGGCTTTGAAGCCCCGTACAAGAGCAAGATGGTACTGCAGCTCCAGTTCATCAACTGCCAGAAGGAAATTGCCCTGCTCGACAAAAAATATACCATCGTCCGCGGCGGCAAAAATGCAGCAGAATCCTTCAAGAACACCTGCACCTACGCAGCCGAAAAATTTGTGGAAGATCTGACCAACCCCGCAGACAACAACGGCAAAAAAGTCGGCGTAGGAAAAATTACCGATATCAAGGGCGAAATCATCACCGTTGACCAAGGCTCCAATGCCAAATTCTTCCAGGGCGAATCCCTGGCCATCATCCGTGATGATAAAGAAATCGGCCGCGCCGAAGTCCTCGAAATTGGCAAAGAAGAAACCACCTGCCGTATTACCGAAAGCAAACAACAAATCAAAAAAGGCGATATGCTCAGTAGAGACTGATTGCCCCATATATTGGTACAGGCCACTCAGAACAGCAGCAGTGTGCTGTAGGGATGAAATCTGTAGAAAAAAGCCTTTCTATGTGCTAGAATTAAGCCATAGAGAGGCTTTTTGTGTGACTGGAGCATAATTGTAAAATCGAGAAAAAGCAGTTCAATATTCTGTAATAAACCTGACTGTATAGTCCGCGAATCCTCCTGAGCACGGAATATCGTCAAACTGCCTTAAGAAAATAAGCAAATGAAACGATATACAGTATAGACGGAATAGGCAAGGGGCGTAGTGTGCTTTTCAGGGAGGATTTATCATGGCAATGGTGATTAAGAACAATATGGCCGCCCGGATGGCACTGGGAGAGCTGAATAAGAATAATAACGAACTGTCCAAAGCTTTGGAAAAAGCAGCTTCCGGACAGAAAATAAATAGTGCTGCTGATGATGCTTCAGGTTATGCTATCAGCGAACGCATGCGGGTGCAGCTGCGCGGGCTGGAAGCTGCCAATGCCAATACCCAGAATGCGGTCAGCTTGCTCAAAACAGCAGAAGGGGCCGTGTCCTCCACTGTGGATATATTGAAATCCTTTAAGGAAAAAGCCATTGATGCCGCCAACGATACCAATACAGATGATGACCGTGCAACCATTCAAAAGGAACTTAACCAATATATGTCCCAAATTGAGGATAACGCTTCCGTGACCTTTAACGGCAAGCGCCTTTTGGATGGCACCCAGGGGCGGGGAATTGCAGCCAATCCATGGGATGCCATGGCCTCCTTTATGAGTTATTTGGATGACGCCAACACCACCGCACAGGAAGCATTGGATGGTGCTATAAAATACGTTTCCGGCGGCATGTTCGAAAACGAAAAATCCCTGATTGACAGTTTTATCAACGATATTACCAACAGTGGACTTGAGGCCTGCGGCATTGATTTGAATAATGATGATACGGGTGCGATTACGGGTAAGGATGCACGCAACGAAGTGGTGAAGACCGCCGAAAGCATCGTGCCGGAAAAGGAATATCCTTATGGTGGCAATCCCGTAGGGAAGACTTCACATATTCGCGGCCTGACGGTGAAATGGCCGGCTTCCGTTAACTCCGATGTGGAAAGAGCTGTTTTAGGAGCTCTGGATAATCCGTGGCTGCAAAACTGTATGGACCTTATCGATGAATCGTACGCATTGAATTTTTGGGAGAAAGGCAACTACGTTCGCAGCATGGATGTGAAACTGGCATACGAAGGGACTTCGGGAACCCTGGCCTATGTTACCAGCGCTGTTTCGGGAGGGCAGACCGTAGGGCTTAGTCTGACCATCAATATGGATTATTACGCGTCCATGGATATGAACGATTGGAACGGCAATGCCTCTGGCGGGGCCGGTTATCTTGACCGCACCATTGCCCATGAGATGGTGCATGCCCTGATGTCCGCCAACATTGAGAACTTCTCCAGCCTGCCCAAGTATATCAAGGAAGGGGCTGCGGAAGTGGTACATGGTATTGATGATTTTCGTAAAAGTACCATCAGCAGTTTGGCAGCCGCTCCGACCACACTGCGTAATGTTTTGGAAAATTCGTCTTCGGCCTCAGGTGACCAGGCTTATGCCGCCGGCTATATGATACTGCGCTATCTGGCTAAACAGTCTGCCGATGCAGAACCAGAGAAGAATCTGGTTTTCCATACGGGTACCAAGGCAAACCAACAGCTGCGGGCAGGGCTGGCCGATATGCGCTGCAAGGCATTGGGGCTAAGAAAGTCTGACGGCACTACCCTCAGCGTTGTGACGCAGGAACGGGCCAATTCTGCGATTACCGTTGTTGACCGGGCAATCGGCAGGGCATTGAAACAGCAGACACTTATCGGTGCCATGAGCAGTCGTTTGGAGTACACCGCTGCCAACATTACCACTGCCCATGAAAATGTCACTTCCGCAGAGAGCGTTATCCGGGATGCAGATATGGCAAAAGCCATGACCGACTATACCAAAGCCAATGTCCTGAGCCAAAGCGCCCAGTCCATGCTGGCGCAGGCCAATCAGAACAGTTCATCTGTACTTAGTTTGTTGCAGTAAGTTTTTATGGAAAAGAGGAATGCTGTCATGGCTATGACAATAAGAAACGATAGTGGCTCTATGATGGCACTGGGACAACTAAAGAAAAATGATTCCAGCCTGGAAAAACAATTGAAAAAAGTTTCCAGTGGTATGCGTACAAATAGTGCCGGTGATGATGCTTCCGGCTATTCCATTTCAGAGCGGATGCGTACATTGATTCGTGCCTTGGGACAGGATATCCAAAACACGAAAAATGGCAAAGATTTGGTCGGCGTAGCAGAAGGTGGCATGCAGGATATTCTCGATAATCTGCGCGAGATGAAAGCTATGGCTATCAACTCAGCAAATGACCATAATACGGATTTAGATAGAGAAACTCTGGAAAAAGAATTTGCCAGCCGTAAGGCAACTATTACAGATATTGTAGTGACTACCAATTATAATGGTAGATTGTTGCTGACGGGAGATTATGCGGAGTATCATATTGATTATTCTCAGGGAGAACCAGCTACTATGATTAGTGGATTTCAGCCGGCGTTCAATACCTGTTATCTACAACCGGCTGGGACACAGTCTGGAGTTATTGGACCTATCGGTCGAAGTATAACAGTTGATAGTAGTTTTCGAACAAATGGAACGATTTGGAATTATTGGCAACAGATAGGTCAACCTGTTCCCACAGGCTCAGATCAGGTATATCAGTTTGCAGTGACTATGGATTTTTCCAATTTGGCTACTAATTTTCCAAATGGAATAGATGGTAAAGGTTTTTCTATTTTATGTGAAGGATGTCAGCAGTATATAGATTTTGTATTCGATGCGAGTACTACGATAACTACTTACACTAAGAATCCAACACCGCCATCGGGGGAAGCTCCTAATCCTGATGCGCGTGTTTTTACTATTGGAGTAAAAAATGTTACTAGTGCTGCAGATTTGGCTAAAGCTGTGTTTGATGGGGTCAGTACATTGCAAAATCAAGTTGAAGGGCATGATTACTATGTTCATCAGGTAGGTACGACCGCTCAAAATTTGTTGATTGATTCACAGCATAGCTTGCGTATGGCAGAGATTAACGGTAGTTACTATTTTATGAAAAGTGGGCCAGCCATGCAATTTTTAAATGGTGTTTATGGAGGGCCTAAAAATGTATTTGAAGACCAGCTTCTGCAAGGGACACCTTTGATTATTCATACAGGCCCCAAAGCCAATCAACATCTAAAAATTTTTATCAATGGTATGTACCCAAAGGATCT
>CADBYQ010000197.1 GCA_902798865.1 Pseudoselenomonas ruminantium
CACACCGGCAGGCGCACAATTTGTCGGCACCTTGCGCACACTTTACGGACAACTAAAGGAGGCCATTGAGCAAGGGCAGAATTTCAGCGCCAAATATGCCGAAAGCATCCGTATATCCTTGCCGATTCGTTCCGCCATCTACTTTTTGCCCCAGGTCATTGCACAATTCAGCCGCAGTTTTCCTACGGTCAATGTCATTCCCAGTTTTGACTGGCAGCACGGACAGGAATCCTTCCTGCAGGGCGAGCAGGATGTGACCTTTGCCATGGAATACACGATGAAACGCGTACCAGATGTGACCTGTCACCACCTGTTTGACAGTCACATCTACCTGATTACCGAGAAAAATGACACACTGACAAAAAAGCCGCTGGTTACGCCCAGCGACTTAAAAGGTCGTACACTTATGGTAGGCGGCGGCTCCCCGCCCATGATGCGTGCCCTGCAGCAGCGCATAATCAGCGAAATTCATGTGGATTATTTCAACAGCCCTGACCACGACAATACCCTGACCAACGTGGCCGCCCACAAAGGGGTATGTCTGGCACCGGGTTTCTTAAATGACCATAACGGCGAATTTGCCTGGCTTGACTTTGACAGCAATGTCGTCATTCCCTGCGGCGTTTACACGCATAAAAACGACAAGCGCCAATCCCTGCACGCCTTTATTGAGCTTTTGCAGCACTTCTACCGTGACCAGCCGGATTTCAAGGTCTGACAGCATTTTCTATATGCTTCGCCCTTACGCCAATTACACGAATCTGCACACATGGTCAACCGCAATATCCGAAAAACCATAGGCTTCTGCTTTGGTGAGTTTGCCATTTGCTATCTCGTGAAGCTTTTCCAGCAGCATCCCGCCGCTTTCCTCAATGGTCTGCTCCCCTCGGATAATGCCCGATAAATCCACGTCCATATTATCTTCCATCCAGCTATAGGTATGTTCATTGGCGGTCACTTTCAGCACCGGCACAATGGCATTGCCCGTAGGCGTTCCCCTGCCCGTAGTGAAGATGATGACTTGACAGCCGGCAGCCGCCATGGATGTTACAGACGAAATATCATATCCTGCCGTATCCATGACAATGGCCCCGCGCTTCGTAGGCGGCTGCGCCTGTTCCAGCACCTCCACGATGGGACGGGTGCCGCCTTTGCGGATACAGCCGAGGCTCTTTTCGTCAATCGTGGACAAGCCGCCCGCTTTATTGCCCGGTGTCGGCTGCCCCGCCCGGCAATCCTGCCCTGCAGCCAGCAAATGCTTTTCATAATCCTCGCACACCCGGATAATCTGGTCATGGATTTCCGGCGTGGCGCCCCGGCGGGCCAGCACATGTTCGCCGCCAATCCACTCAATGGACTCACTCATCATAGCAGACGCGCCCAAATCTACGAGCCTGTCGCTAAGATTGCCCACCGCAGGATTGGAGGCAATCCCGGAGGTAGCATCGCTGCCGCCACATTCTATCCCCAACAGCAACTCGCTGATGGGGAATTTTTCTTTTTGTTGCAGCCCGGCTTCAGCCGCCATTTCCCGGGCAGCCCGCACAGCTTTTTCAATGGTCTTTAAGGTGCCGCCTTCTTCCTGTATGCCAAAGGAAACTACCGGCTTGGAACACTTTGCCTGTATCTTTTCCCGCAGTTTGGCATGAGGTACAGTTTCACAGCCCAGACCGATGATGACTACGCCATACACGTTCGGATTCAGAGCAAAGCCTGTGAGCACCTTCTGACTCATTTCCGTATTGCCCGCCACATCACTGCAACCGGTGTTAAAGACGATATTCACCGCGCCCCGTACCTGACTGGCCACAATCCGGCAGGATTCACTGCCGCAGGCACAAGTGGGCAGAATCAGAATATGATTGCGAATGCCGGGACGGCCTTCTTTGCGTCTGTAACCGTAAAATTCCATGTCATTTGCCCTCCTTGCCCATTATATACTCACTGGCATAATCCCGGGGAATGCTGCGGATATTCTCATGCGATACCCAGCCGCCCTGCGGAATATCCTGCAAGGTTTCGCCGATGATTTCCCCGTACTTATAGACCATTTCGCCCTTGGCGATAGGCTTTAAGGCAATCTTGTGCCAAATGGGAATCAGTTCGACAGCCCTAACCTTGGCCCTGCCGCCGCCATGACAGATAACCATATCCTCCGGCTTTGCTTCGCTGGTACAGGTGGCTACATTGTCCTTCTCGTCCAGCAGAATCGCTTTCTTTTCCATAGCGCTCTCCTTTCGTCAAATGGCCTCGTCCATATCCAATAGGTATTTCCCATAGAGCATATTCCACCGCGCCGGAGTCATGTCCTGCTTTTTCTGCAATTCCAGTTGATAATTTTTTACTGCCTTATGCGTTCTTGCCATCATCTTTTCCGCCAGAATCTTCATTGCCTTTTTCATCGTCATTACCTCCGCCCGCTTCATACTGTTTTTTCTGTCTTCATCATAGCGTATTCAAACCAAAATAAAAAACACTTATAATCGATTTATCTATTGAAAAAACCGATTGATTTCACTATGATGGAACTATCAGAAAGGAAGGTACTGCCATGAATATCCAGCAAATGCAATACTTCGCCGAGGTTTGCCGTCACGAAAATGTTACCAAAGCAGCCGCCAATCTACATATGTCCCAATCCACCCTGAGCCTGTCCATGAAGAACCTTGAAGCGGAAACCGGCCTGAACCTGTTCCGTCATGTAGGGCGCAATATTCAGCTCACCGCTGACGGGCAGGCCTTGTTTCAGGAAGTGGAAAAGATGCTGAAGCAGGTCAAACGCTTTGAGGCCAGTGTCAAAGAGATTGCCAAACGACATAAACGCCTGCAAATGGCCGTGCCTTCGCAGATTGCCACCATTATCCTGCCACTGCTTTTGGGTGAATTTTTCCAGCAGCACCCGGAAATCCAGCTGGAAATCACAGAACCCGCCGGCGGCGCAGCACTGGATATGGTAGAGCGTGAAGAAGTTGACCTGGCCTTTGTCCACGATGCCGAAGGACGGCCCAATCTCACCTTGCGCAAATTATCGTCCTGGCCCATCTGCCTCTGTGTCCCACGCAGCCATCCACTGGCCGATAAGCCAAGCGTCACTTTGGCCGAAGCAGCAGCTTATCCGCTAGTGCTGCTCAGTCGTAAATTTATCCTGACCAAACGCGTGCTGGCTGAATTTGACCGGCAAAAGCTCCAGCCACAGATTCTCCATTATTCCCCCAACCTTTCGAGCGTCTGGAATATCGTCCAACAGGGCATTGCCCTGTCGATTCTGACGGGCAATGGCATTTTGCAGGATAGTAATCTTGTCGCCATTCCCATTGAGGGACTTGCTCAAAAAGGATTTATCGTCACCAAAAAAGGCCGGCAAATCTACGCGGACGAACGCTGTCTTATCGACTTCGTCCGGCGTAAATTTACCGACACTCTTGAAAATACGAACAGTACCCCTTAATATCACAAAGGCCAGCTAACTTTGTCTTTACCATGCTGGGGCAGCCAAGCGAGCAGAAAGGAACGAAACTTTTGGCTGGCTTTCGTGAGGACTGTGGTCTTGTCCCAGACAAGATATACATTCTGCCCCAGGTCATCGCCCGTACCTAATGGTTTTACCACGATATCCGGATGGGGATTCAGCACGGCAGCGTAGTCATAGCCAAGATTTATCGCCTGATGCCGGAGAATCAGATCGGTGATGAGCATCTCATCGGCCGTTTCAGCGACCAAATCTACATGCAACCCCGGCAGCAGGATATACTTATCGATATTATGCCGAAAACATTGATAACCCCGCCCCTTGCTGACAATGCGCGCACCTTCCAAATCTGCATAGGCAATGTTTTCTTTACCGGCCAGCGGATGCTGGCGATGCAGCCGCGCACAGTATCGGGAAAAGAACAGCGGTTCCGCTGCGAAACGATTTTGGTCAGCTTCTCCTGTTACGATGGCAAAGTTGCATTGCTTTTCCAATACGCCCTTCAAAGCTGCATCATCTGTCGTATCCACGGTGCTAAGAATAATATCCGGACATGCCTGGTGAAAATCCCAAAGGAACTCTGCCCCCAAGTA
>CADBYQ010000198.1 GCA_902798865.1 Pseudoselenomonas ruminantium
ACGCTGGCGCTGACCGCCGGAGAAGTTGGAGCCTCCCTGAGAAACAGGCGAATGATAGCCTTCGGGTTTCTGCTCTACAAATTCATCGGCGCAGGCTATGCGGTCAAGTTCTGCCGCCTTCTTCAGTTCTTCCACATCTACGTTAAAACCAGTCTTACGCTGGAACCAGTTGGGAATATCTTCACGGGTCACTTTGGGCATAGCGCGCCTCCTTTATTGCATCAAGACATCAGCTCTGCTATCTTATTCAATATAATCCCGGCTAATTCCTGCTTGCTCATCAAAGGATATTTTTCACAGCCGCCATCGCGGGTATAAATCTGCACCCGGTTGTTGTCCACGGCAAAGCCTGCATCACTGGCGGATACATCGTTCGCGACAATGAAATCGAGATTTTTCTTCACGAGCTTCTTTTTGGCATATTCCTCCACATTGCAGGTTTCTGCCGCAAAGCCCACGAGAATCTGCTGCGCCTTGTGCTGCCCCAGACCATACAAAATATCCGGGTTGCGTTCCAGATGCAAGACCAGTTCATCATCGCTTTTTTTGATTTTTTCTTTCGCTACTGTTTTGGGTCGATAATCCGCCACTGCCGCCGACATGATGACGGCATCTGCCGCAGCATAGGCTTCCTGCACTGCCGCCTGCATTTCCAGCGCCGTCTGAATGCGTATCGTACGCACCCCCGCTGGGTCAGGCAGGTTGCTTGGGCCGGAAACAAGCAGGACTTCTGCGCCCTGTTTGGCCGCCTCACCGGCAATGGCATAGCCCATCTTGCCCGTAGAGCGGTTGCCTAAAAAGCGCACCGGGTCCAAGGGTTCAATGGTTCCGGCAGCCGTAACGATGATTTTCTTGCCCTTGAGACGCTGTTCACCAGCGGCAAAATCCAAGACAAACTGGACAATCTCTGCCGGCTCCGGCAAACGGCCCTTGCCTTCCACACCGCAGGCTAAATGTCCGGAGGCAGGTTCAATTATCTGTACGCCCCGGCTTTTTAATTCCGCGATATTTTTTTGCGTTACGGGATTTTCATACATATTGGTATTCATGGCCGGCGCCATGATAAGCGGTGCCTTAGTTGCCAATACCGTAGTCGTCAGCATATCATCGGCAATGCCTGCAGCGGTCTTGGCGATGATATTGGCCGTAGCCGGAGCAATCAGCATGATATCGGCCAAATTGGCCAGTGCAATATGCTCCACGTTGAAATTCGTGACCTTGGCCCACATATCCACGGTCACGGGCTGACCAGTGATTTCCCGGAAGGTCAGCTCGGTAACAAATTCCGTCGCCTCCCGGGTCATAATGACATGGACTTCCGCCCCCGCCTTACGGAGACGGGAGGCAATCTCCACCGCCTTGTAAGCGGCGATGCCTCCCGTCACGCCCAAAACAATTTTCTTGCCGGTTAAGCTGCCCATCTTAGAGGTCAGCCTTGGAAATCTTGTAGGCGATTTTGCCTTCCGCGATTTCTTCCAGTGCATTGGTTACATCTTTGGTGGATTTCATTTCGATTTCCTTGAGTTCTTCGCCATCCACCAGCTGACGGGCACGCTTGGAAGCGCAGACCACCAGACCATAACGGCTGTCCACACGGGACATCAGTTTATCCGTAGACGGGTTTACCATGCTCATTTCCGGTTTGCTCATTACTTTCATTACTTTGCCAACTCCTCAAAAATTTCCTGATTTCTATCCACACGGCAGTGCTCAGCGGCACGAATGGCCATAATGCGCTGCACGGCATGTTTTACGGTATCATTGACGACCACGTAGCTGTACTTCCTGCCGTCTTCAATTTCCTTGCAGGCAGACCCCATGCGTTTCTGCAGGGATTCCTCCGTCTCCGAACCACGGCCACGGATACGGCGTTCCAGTTCAGCCAAAGAAGGCGGCACCAGGAAGATAAACAGCCCGTCCGGGCATTTTTTCATCACATTCAAGGCACCCTGCGTATCGATTTCCAACAGGATATCCTCGCCCTTGGCCAGGCGTTCCTCAATCTTGCCCAGTGGCGTGCCATAGTAGTTGCCATAGACATTGGCATATTCCAAAAAGCCGCCTTCCGCGATTTTCTGTTCAAAATCCGCCTTGTCCATAAAGTAGTAGTTCTTGCCGTCTACTTCTCCAGCGCGAGGCTGACGGGTCGTAGCGGAAATCGAATAGGCCAAATCCTCAGCCTGTGCAAGGAGTTCACTGCATACCGTGCCCTTGCCCGTTCCCGACGGCCCGGAAACGACCATCAATAATCCTTTACGCATTTATTCTTCGTCCTCTTTCTCTTTTTCCGTCTTTACATCGTCATCATCATCTTCAACGCGGTGTGCCACCGTTTCCGGCTGTACTGCCGATAAAATGACATGGTCGCTGTCCATGATGATTACTGCTCTTGTTCTGCGTCCATACGTCGCATCTATAAGCCGCTCCCCATCCCTGGCTTCCTGAATGATGCGCTTAATCGGCGCCGATTCAGGGCTGACAATGGCCACAATACGATTGGCCGATACAATATTCCCAAAGCCGATATTGATGAGCTTGATATCCATCAGTATCTCCCCTTTACTCGATATTTTGCACCTGCTCGCGAATCTTTTCGATTTCGCTTTTCATGTCCACGACCAACTGCGCAGCGTCTTTGCTGTTGGCCTTGGAACCGATAGTGTTTGTTTCCCGGTTAAATTCCTGAATCAGAAAATCCAGCTTACGCCCGGACGGCTCCCCAGCCGCCATAATCTGCCGGAATTGGGCGATATGACTCTCTAAGCGCACCACTTCTTCGGTGTAGTTTACACGGTCGGCAAACAGTGCCGTTTCCTGAATGATGCGCGTCTCGTCAAAATCTTTCCCGGCAAGGGCCTCGGCCAGAACTTCCTGCAAATGCTGACGGCGTTCTGCCACAATAGCCGGAGCAAGCGTGATTAACTGCTGACGCATGCCCTCCAGCTTCACCAAACGCTGTTCAAAGTCCTCGGCAATATGCGCACCTTCACGCTGGCGCATATCGTCAAACGCCTTGAGCGCCTGCTGCAGGGCCTCTTCAAGCACCGGCTGCAAACCGTCTAATTCTGCACTCTGCTCCACCTGCAAGACATCGGGAAAACCTGCAAACATCGCCGCACTATCCGGACGGGGCAGATGCAGGGTATCGCTAAGTTCATTCATCGCCGTTTGATAGGCCAGTGCCAGCCCCTTATCCACGCGAATGGTGCTCTTGGACTCCCGCTTGTCAACGTAATTGACAAAGATATCCACCTTGCCACGGGCCGCAAAATTGCGGATAAGCTGGCGCAGATTTTCCTCCCACTGCCCAAACTGGCGGGGCATATGGAAATTCAACTCCAAAAAGCGCTGATTAACCGCCTTTAATTCCACGGTCACTTTGTAATCATCATTTTCCACGACAGCGGCACCAAAACCGGTCATACTCTTCAGCATAATCACGCCTCCAAATCGGCCAGCTCACCACTGAACACCAGTTCAGCCGGGCCGGTCATAAATACATGGTTATTATCCGCCCAATGAATCAAGAGCCTTCCGCCGTCGAGTTCCACTTCCGTGGCAGCCTCTCTGTCCAGTTTGTCATTCAGGATACCTGCCACAACCGTTGCACAGGAGCCGGTACCACAGGCCAGCGTAACCGCCGCGCCCCGTTCCCAGACACGCATACGCACATGCTGACGGTCTTTGACCTTGACGAACTCCGTATTCGTCTTGCGCGGGAAAAGTTCATGGGACTCAAACTTGCTTCCGAGTTCATAAATCGGGAAGTTTTCCGCATCGTCTACGAAAATCACGCAATGCGGATTGCCCATGGATACAGCGGTGAACTGATACGTCCTGCCTTCGACCATAAGAGGCTGGTCAACAACCTGCTGACCGTCAAAGCCGATAACGGGAATTTCCTCACCCAAAAGATGCGGCTCGCCCATATCGACCTTAATGCCCTTGACCGTACCGCCATCCAGAACAATCTCCGGCACCAAAATCCCGGCGCCCGTTT
>CADBYQ010000199.1 GCA_902798865.1 Pseudoselenomonas ruminantium
TGACGTTTATTTTCATATTGTCCATGCCGTCAATATCGCCGTCATACTTCATCGTATTGTTGAAATTCAGTTTCGTCACCAGGTCGGGAATGTATTTGGTGTAAAGGTATTTGCCGCCGTTATATTGCAGCTTCAAGCCATCCAGTGAAAGACTTTGACCGGCAATTGAGTAATTTGTTAATACTGGTGTTTCATAATCAAACATTCCGGTCTCAGGGCTGAAATGCTTCCATTGGGACATGATATTCCCCTTGATCTCTGCGCCGTCATTTATGTTAATCGTGTCCACGAAAGCCGATGAGTCGATATATATCGCATTTCCCCCATTTGCGGAGTTGGCAAGGAGCTTCCCGGAGATATTGACCGTATTTACCATAGGGGCGTTCAGGTCGCCATTTTCCAAATCGGTGAAGCTCCACGCATCACTGGTGTCATTGATTTTCGTAAACTCAAGATTTTTTGCCTCTATAATTTCGTTGCCAAGGTTCCGTCTTACATAGCGCATAAAGGATCCGCGATATTCTCTATTTGACCCTAGCGCATTTGCGCCGAAATCAAAACTCAACGCATTTCCGCTTTTACCTGTGGCCGCAACCGTGCCTGCGATATTCACATTATGATTCTTCCCGTAGGCAATCAATACACCGTCGTTATAATTGCCGTCCGCATGGATTTCCGTACCTTTTGCCACCGTAAGGGTATTATGGATACCGTCAACACGGACACCCACAGCGCCTTCACCGTCAGCAAAAATATTGCCGGCCTGGGTGATATTGTTATGGGAACCGTAAACGTGCAAGCCCACACCCAGGGTAGAATGATTATAGCCGCCAACGTATGCGCCATTTTTTCGCGCAGAATATCCCTGGGTATTGGTAAGCGTCAAGCCGTCAGCATAAATCGAGCGCCCATAGAAATTTTTCCGGTCAATGGTGTAGCCCATATCCTGCAGAGCCGCCAGCTCTACCTCCATAAAATTCACATAGCTTCTGTAATTCTGGTGGCTCATCATGCTTCTAGCCAATTCCAGATGACTGAGTTCAGGCCGCCCCGTTTCCCACAAATTTATCGGAATGCCGCTGATCTGCTGACCGTCAGCCCGCGTAAAGGTTTTGCCGCCCAAGGCCTCGGTAACATTTTCGCCTGCAAAATAAGCGTAAACCTTGCCGGAGTTTCTTGCCTCCTGCGAAGCATCGACTACAAAAACATCTTCCGCACTGAGCAGCGATTTTTTGTCAGGATGTTCTTCCAAATATGCCGCCAAAGAGGAAATACCTTCTTGCGAAGCCAAAATTACGGCATGTGGCTTTGCCTGTCTGCCATATTGGTCATAAAGATGTGCCGCATAATTTTTTTCATCAAAGTCGTCAAAATAGAATATTGAATCCTGCCCCGCAAAGTTTATGGACAATTTGTTTGTACTGGCCCCTATTCCCAAACTGTGACCGATTTCGTGAAACATAACCGCCGCAATATCAACGCCGAGAATGTTTTGCGGCGTGGGGCTGGCATAATATTCCGGCTTCACAAAACCATAGCCGCCGTCATCTACCGGGCTCGTGCCTACATATTGCCCAATGCCCACCAGACCAACGGCCATATCATCCGTTGTAAGTACTTTTTGGGTTGATGAATCATACGGTACGTCTTCCAGATTATTAAATTGCTTAACCCTTTGACCGCTCTGGAAAAGTTCCTTGATTAGATCTGGATTTCTTGTTTCCTTTCCGTTCCTTGTGGACATAGATATTGCGCCGGCATTTACTAAATTGTTCGTGCCGACAAAATATTGCGCAGGCTCAGAAATATTGGCACCCGGCCCTAAAATTTCTGCCCACCAGCGAAAGGCATCATTCAGGCGGGTTTTAATCGCGCTCGTTAAATCATAATTGAGCGCTTTTTCCTGAAAAAATGAGGCTCTTTTTGGTGTTTTGTCGCTGTAACCGTAATATTTTATGTTGAACAGCGTTTTACCGTCCCAGTCAATATTAAATTGCTCCACAGCCTCAGCAGGCTGCGGCAGGACAGCCCCGCTGACACAGATGCCTGCTGCCACGGCAAAGAGGATTGCTTTTTTCTTCCTTGCTGATAAAAGTTTTTTCATTGTCTTCGCTCCTTGAAACGCCCTTTCGCTTTTCCCCGTTATATGGAATAAGTCCTGCTGACGCTTTCCAAGCGCCAACAGGACTATTTTTCAGATTTCACTTTCCCTTTCCCTGCTTTCTTACTTTAGTTCCTGTACTTATTTTTACTCCTTCAATTCTTCGCCACAGTCCGGCTTTACTCCTCTTTCTGACTTACAATCCCAAAGCGTCCTTTAATGGATCCAGTTGACTGCCACGGATAATCTTCGTATTGTTCTCCTTATCAAAGTTTGCCCAGAACTGCTGGCGGCTGATGGTGTTGCCATCCTTATCGGTGTAGATGTTGCCTTTAGCCAGGCCGCCATTATCTACATACCCGCCATAGCCCAAGTCATGCAGCTTGTTCCGAACAGTAGCGCAGCTGTCATATTCACTATTCAAAAGACCGCGCTTGTAAAGCTCTACGCTGTCAGCTACCGTCTCTACAATCGTGCCGCCAGCTACCCCGTCAAGTTCCTCAAAATTCATTTTTTTGCTTTCTTTAATCGACATGATTAGTCACCCTTTCCTTTTCCATTGTTCCTCACAATTTTGCAAAATCCTGCCTGTACCTGCAGCAGCTACCCAGTCCAACTCATCCTCGTCCAACCGGACGGCAGCCCATTTATGGCTCTGCTGCGCTGCGTTATCCTTGCGGTGCATGGCCAGCAACTTAGTCAACAGACTTTCCCGAACGGAATGACAAAGGGAAAAATCGAAGATACCCAGTTCCTGCTCCAATTTTTCTTCCGTCATGCTCTATCACTCCTTTCACGATTGTTACGATTTCTCTCCTCGGCCATTTTCCTTTGTCCTTTATATCCCCGAAGCTGGAAAAGTGTTACAGATTTTTTGATATTTTTTTTGACTCCTCACCGCAAAAAAAAATTACCGTTGTCAGCAGGATTTACACTATTATCTATTATTGTTGAAATTCAGAATTATTGATATATCAACAAATCAAGGGAGGGAATAATCATATGTATTTAGGAAAACAAACCGGCAGTTTTTTGGCTGCCGCAGCGCTGCTGATCAGTCTTTTCTTAGGCGGCTGCGGCAGTCAGGAAGAACCTCAGGCCGGCAAAGCACAGGTCAAAGCGATGAAGGTATTGCAGCAGGATACGCCAGTGGCCTATAACTACCCCGGCCATTTGCAGGGCAAGGAAGAAGTACAGGTTCATGCCCGCGTATCCGGCAGTGTTTTGGAAAAATACTTTAACGGCGGCGATTACGTTCATGCCGGCCAGCCGCTTTACAAGCTCGATTCCCGCCAATATGAAACGGCAGTAATTTCTGCCCAGGCGGAACTCAGCAAGGCCGAAACCAACCTGCGTCATGCCCAGGAGGAACTGGGCAGATACGAAGTTCTGTGGAAGGACAGAGCTGTTTCTGAACAGACCCTGACCGACAAACGTGCCGATGTGGACGGCTATAAGGCAACAGTGGCCGCCACTCAGGCCGCCGTACGGAAAGCACAGGAAAGCCTGGATGATACCATCGTTTATGCGCCCATGAGCGGGCGGGTATCGGTCGATGATGTCGCTGTGGGAACCTATGCAACCGCAGGCACCACCAATCTGGTGACCATCGGCACGATGGACCCCATTGATGTACAGTTCAGTGTCAGTGAAACCGAATACCTCAATCTGCTGGCTGAGGCTATGGAAACCGGCGAAGATATCCGCCATGATAACACGCCGCTGCCCAAGATTAAAATCAACCTGAGCAACGGCAAGGAATATCCCTTTGAAGGAAACATCGTTACCGCCGACAGAGCCCTGTCCACCAATGCAGGTTCCCTGACCATCAAGGCGACCATCCCCAATCCCCAGGGCATTTTGCTGCCGGGCATGTTTGTGCAGGTACATCTCGTCGGAGTCAAGACGACCAATGCCCTGCTCGTTCCTCAGCGCGCTGTTCAGCAGCTGCTCGATGAATCCTTTGTACTGGTCGTAGGTGCAGACGGAAAATCCGTCTCCAAAAACGTCAAACTCGGCGAAAAAGTAGGCAGCTACTATATTATTGAAAAGGGACTTGACCCCACAGATGTTGTCATCGTGGAAGGTTTGACCACGCTGCGGGCCGGACAGGATATTGAGGTCACCACGGTAACACCTGAGGAAATGGGTTTCTCCACTACTGAATCTACGGAAATCACGGATAAATCGTAAGGAGGCGAGGAAAGTGTCACGATTCTTTATTCATCGTCCCATCTTCGCCATCGTCATCTCTATTATCATCGTCATTCTGGGGGTACTTTCCGGACTGAGTCTGCCTGTGGCCCAGTATCCGCAGATTACGCAGCCCACGGTCAATGTGAGCACCATCTATACGGGAGCTAACGCCAGTGTTATCAATCAGGCGGTAGCCCAGGTCATTGAGCAGCAGATCAACGGCACGCAGGGCATGGCCTATATGAGTTCGAGCTCTGATGATACCGGCACTTACAATCTGGATGTAAAGTTTGACCTGGGCACCAACGGCGATATGGATTCGGTGCTGGTGCAGAACAATGTCGCCATTGCCACCTCCAGCCTGCCTTCTGATGTTCAGTCTGCGGGCGTTACGACCAAAAAGGCATCCAGCGATATGTCCTATATGTTTGCGCTTTATTCGCCTAACGGGACATTTAAGCGCACCTTTATCATGAATTATGCGAGCATCTACATCATTGATGCCATCAAACGCATTAAGGGCGTAGGTGATGTCAGCACCTTTGGCTCGGATTATGCCATGCGTATCTGGCTTAACCCTGACCGCCTGTCGGATTTAGGGCTGACTGTCGGAGATGTTGAGGATGCCATTAAAGAGCAGAATGTACAGGCTCCGGCAGGTACTATCGGGCAGATGCCTGTGCCGGCCAATCAGGAAAAGCAGTATACAGGCAGCGTACAGGGACGCCTTACCACACCGCAGGAATTTGGCAATGTCATCTTAAAAGCCAAACCGGATGGCTCCTATGTATTTCTCCGGGATGTTGCCCGTATAGAAACAGGTGCCAAGTCCACGAACATGGTTGCCGATGCCAATGGTGCTCCCTGTGCCGGATTTGGTGTCAAGCTGACGGATGATGCCAATGCCGTGGAAACCATCAGTGAAGTCAAAAAGGTATTGGATGAAGCCGCGCAAAACTTCCCCGATGATTTGGTATTTATCCCCGTTATCGACAGTACGGAGTATATCAACGAATCCGTCACAGAAGTAATCAATACCTTTAAGGAAGCTCTGATGCTGGTTATCCTCATCGTGTTCCTCTTTTTGCAGAGCTGGCGGGCCACGCTTATTCCGGTGCTGGCTATCCCCGTATCCCTTATCGGCACCTTTGCCAGCTTTGTGGCGCTGGGTTTCAGTATCAACACCCTGACGCTCTTTGCCATGGTACTGGCTATTGGTCTGGTGGTTGATGATGCCATCGTCGTTATCGAAAATGTGGAATCCCATATGAAAAAAGACGGCTTAGGGCCGGTGGAGGCAACGGAAATCGCGATGGATGAAGTGCAGGGGCCGGTAGTGGCCATTGCCTTTGTCCTGTCGGCAGTATTTATTCCCTGCGCCTTCCTGGGCGGCACAACCGGCGTGCTCTATCGCCAGTTTGCCCTGACCATTGCCGTATCCATGGCGCTGTCGGCCTTTATTGCCCTGACGCTGACACCGGCGTTATGTGCATTGTTGATGAAGCCCCATGACCCCAATAAAAAGAAAAACATTCTGGATCGTTTCTTTGATGGCTTCAACAACTGGTTTGAACGCACGCAAAACCGTTATGTAGGAAAGGTGAGCTGGTTCATCGACCATGCCAAGGTCAGTGTGGCCACCCTGCTGGTAATCTGCGTTCTCGCCGGGCTGTGCTTCAAACTGCTGCCCTCAACCTTCGTTCCGGACGAAGACCAGGGATATTTCCTCGCTTCAGTTACCATGCCGGAGGGCACATCTTTGAATCGCACCTTGGAAACCATGGATGCGCTGAGCGGTGAGTTCAGCGAGATTCCCGGTGTCAAGAACGTCATGAAAATTGCCGGCTATGATGTACTGTCTAACGGCAATAAGGCCAATGCCGGTACATTCTTTATCAGCCTTGATTCCTGGAGCAAGCGGCCCACTTCTGAGCTTAGCATTTTCTCCATTGTCAACAAAGCCAATGAACTGCAGGCAAAACATCCCGAAGCCCAGCTTATGGCCTTCCAAACGCCGTCCCTGCCCGGCCTTGGCATGGTGGGCGGCTGGAGTATGGAACTTCTGGATATGACCGGTCATACGGACAAGGAACTGGATGCCATCACCAAAGAGCTTTTGGCAGCAGCCAATAAGCGTCCGGAACTTGCCGCTGTGTATACCACGTATTCTGTCGAGTCACCCATCTGTAAGTTTGATGTGAACCGTGAGAAGGTCAAGCAGCTCGGCGTAGACCTCTCCGATGTATTCACGGCCCTGCAGGTCAATTACGGCGGCAGTCAGATAAATGACTTCATGCAGTTCGGACGCAACTACAAGGTTATCATGCAGTCTGATGCCCAGTACCGCAGTGAAAAGGAAGCCTTGAAGTTCAATTATGTGCGTAACCGCGAGGGCAATATGGTTCCTCTGGACAGTCTGCTCACGCCAAAACTTTCCACATCCACATCCATCATCTCCCGTTTCAACGGTACACGCAGTATCAGCATACAGGGGAGCATAGGTGAAGGTTACAGCTCCGGACAGGCATTAGCTGCCATGGAAGAAGTGGTGCGGCAGACAGCGCCGGCAGGCTTTAATATCGAATGGTCAGGCCAGAGCCGCGAGGAAAAGAAATCTGCCAGCTCCACGGGGCAGGTTATGGCTCTTTCGCTGGTGTTCGTCTTCCTGTGCCTGGCGGCTCTCTATGAAAGCTGGAGCGTTCCCTTTGCGGTACTCCTCACGATACCCACGGGACTT
>CADBYQ010000200.1:0-3958 GCA_902798865.1 Pseudoselenomonas ruminantium
TGAAAAATCGCAACGCCTGAGGGAGGTGATAGCATGAATGACAATAACCTTGTAGGGATTCATACACGGGAACCTACGGAATTTAAGGCGCTTTCAGCGAAAGGCGGCAAAAACAGCGGAAAAGCCCGGCGGCGCAAACGTGACCTTAGAAAGTTACTGGAGCAGGTACTGAGCGCCAGCATTACGGATGAAGCCGCCCGCACTGAATTACAGGCATTAGGCATAGACGACACGCAAGGCGGCCTGATGCTGCTGAAGGCCGTTCACGAAGCAGGGGACAATCCGGCTATGCTTAGAACCATTGTGGAATTAGCGGGGTATACGCTCACACGGCAGGAGGTTAAACAGACTGTAAAGGGAGAACCAGCAGTTCATATATACCTGCCGGACAATGGCCGGGACTCTAAGCACGAATAAACCACGAAGGAGGGTAATATGAAAAACGTTCAACGATTCGAAATTACGGACACCATAAAAGAGCCACCGACCTATGGCGGGCGGCTCGATGAAAACGGCAATTCATTAACAGGAGGTTATGAGAATATGAATATTGATGTAAAACAGGCACGGGAGGACATGGCAACGCCTGAACAGGCACTCGCAACGCTAAAGGCTGCAGAAGCTGGTTATTATATGAACGATGACCGCCAGCAGGGGAACGCCGCCCGCACCGATGAGCGACCATTGGACGACACGGCAACGCCTGAACAGGCGCTCGAAGCACTCAAGGCGGCTGAAGCTGATTCATATTTACAGGAGGTTTAACACCATGATTAGACTTTATAACACCACAAAACACCTTATCAATATCGGAGGAACAAACCTCGGTATACTGGAATACGCTGAGTTTTCCACCACTGATGTATTGGATAAACTTATTGAGAAATACCCTGTTTTGCAGGAACTACTCGACAAGGGCGACTTAAAAGCCTATGACGAAGAAAAAGACACGGCAGCTATTAACCGACTGGAGAGTTTCAAAGCTGCAGTATTGGCTCATGGTAACACTAAGGATATTATCTATGCTGATGATGATTTTGGACAGTATGCGGCACTGTTAAGACAACAGCGCAATAAATACGGCACTGTCAAGGCAAATGAGGAAGATACAGACCGGCAGCACGCCGAACGATTAGCCTTCAATGATATGGTTAAAAGTGGGCTGTAATGACAAAAAAACTTTATAACTTCCTATAACGATACATTATCGGAAGTTATGAAATGATGTTTTGGACATTGCAAAAAATGAACTGAAAAACAGCGAATTTTCCCTTGTATGGGCGTTCATCGGAGTTGATGAACGCGTTATATACTAACAAAAGGGCAAAAAATAGGGCAGGAATTGCAAGGAGGGAAAAATATCATGGCAACGATTAGAGAACTAATCACAAAAATAGTTTTTCATGTGGACGATAACGGCATAAAAAAAGCTGAAAAGAGTACAAGCGACTACACCAAAAAAGCGAAGCAAGCTGGAGAACAAGGTCAAAAGTCAATGGATAAAGTGGCGGCTGCCACGAATAAGGCGGGCAGTGCTGGAACAAAAGCTACAACCGCTATGGGGCGCTTTAGGGCTGCTTTATCGGCTATCAACAGCAGGGGCGTGTCCAACGTGGGAAACGCTGCACAAGCAACCGCCCGCAACTTGGATAAGGTGACAGCGGCAGCGAATAGGGCGGGCAGTGCTACCACTAAGGCGGGGACAATAGCCGCCACAACATGGAGACAAGCGGCTGCTGCTATGGCGGCTGTTATGGCTGGGGGTAATATCCTCGATACCGCTAACGATACAATGAACCTGGACAACCGTCTGAAAGTCATTCAGCAGGATAAGCAGGAACGGGCAAAACTGAAAAAATCCTTATATGACATCGGACAGGACGCCAGAGCAGACTATTTGTCGCTGGGGGATTTGTTTTTCAAGGTGCGGCAGTCAGGAGCGGCTTTTGGGATTGACGACAAAAAAGGCTTAGAGCTGACCGAAATTGTGAGTAAAGCACTCACAACGGGCGGCGCCAGTACCGCCGAAAAAAACGCCACAATTCTACAGTTGGGGCAAGCATTGGGCAGTGGAGTATTACAAGGTGATGAACTACGTTCATTAAAAGAAAACGCTGGGCAGTTAATGCAGTATATGGCTGACGAAATGGGCGTGACAGTTGGACAGCTCAAAGACATGGGAGCAAAAGGAGAGCTGACCACTGAGCAAGTCACCAAAGCAATACTTGCAGCAGGTAAAAAAGTCAGGGCTGATTTTGCCTTGTCTACACAGACCATAGGGCAATCATGGGAGCGCATAAAAAACGCCTTCAAATATGGAATTGATATTCTTGAAAGCGAAACGCACATTTTCAGTCGCATAGCTAACGGCATAAGCGCCGCCCTCGATGTGTCTATAAAAGCCGCCCGCGACATAAAAAATATATGGAACGGTGACAGTAAGACCGCAAAGGAAAATCCGATGTTGTCATCTATAGTGCTGGGAGCTAAGGCAGCAGTTAGTCAGGTATCGAAACTCTACAAAACAGCAAAAAAGAATTTCTCGGATTTATCGGTAAAGATTCAGTATAAACGTGCAAAGCTGACAGGCTCGCCAGTGTCGCCTGAATTACAGGAACAATATAACGCTACGTTGCCAGCGGGGGGAGGTCTTACAGGCGGCACATTTGATGAAGGTAAACAGCAGTTAAATGACCTCATGGAGCGTGTAGCGGGGTATATTGCCAGTGTCGAAAACCTTTTCGCTCGTATTGGTGAAGGTATCAAAAACAGCTTAGAACCATTTACAAGTGGGGAGTTTTCGGCAGTATGGGCGTATGTAGAAGGGCAATTCAAGTCAGGGCTTGAAAAGCTGGGCATCGCATGGGAGAATTTAGGTCACGGCATAGAAGCTATAACGCCGCTATTGCAGGTTATCGCACAAGTTGTGGGGACTGTATTAGTCAAGGCTTTTGAAGGGCTGCTCATTGTAGGGAGCTGGGTGTTTAATGGACTTGCCACCTTGATTCAATGGGTAACAGATTTAATCGACATTTTCGCCAGTGCTGTAAAGGCGTGCGCTAATGAGCTTGCATACCTGATAGACCTTGCAAAACAGGCGCTACAATACCTGGGGCTTGTCAATTCCTCCAGTGGGGTGAATGTTGGTGCAGTAGATAGAATGTTCGCTGGTAGGCTCAATGGCGGGGTGACTGTTACGAATAACATTACACAAAATAATGAGTTCCCGCCGCTGAAGGAAACCACAATACCTAAATATATTCGTGAGGTATCACCACAACCACAATTTCCAGATATAAGCCTATATTACTAGAGTTATCCCTATACAAAGTGCAGGACATTGTCTATAATATATGTGTGTGGGAGACTTATATTTTTTATAGGGATACCCTACGTATTCGCAAAAATCAACAGCAAAAAGGACTCTATGTGTTCGGACGGGCATAGAGTCCTTTTTGCTATGGTGCTGTTAGTAGGTTTACAAAATATAAGAAATATTCTATAATATTGGTAAGGTTTTTCATGAGCTTCAGACATATCATGTAAACAAATCCTTTTCTTCTTCAATCTCTAACGTGGTTAGGCCCCGGGAACATTCTGCCTGGGGCCGTTGTATTATGAGGTAAATGAAAATGGCGAAAAAAACAAAGAAAGAATACAAGTTTACAAATGAATATGGGCTTCCTATATTGGATGATTCACCTATGGATGCTGAGGAAGCTGAAGCATATCTTAAGTTCTTAGAAGAAGACTACTTGAAGGAAGAAGTACAATTGAAACGTATGAAATTACAAAGGGGACAAGGAGCGTTGCAGGATGAATAGGATAATTGCTCAATTTTACGTAGAACAGGCGGATGCCAGCTTTATTACACTGGCAGAGGATATGTCTGCTACAAAAATCACTAAACTAAAAATTGATGGGGAGGAACGTGAGTTAGTACCTTTTCATGTAGGAT
>CADBYQ010000200.1:3990-9676 GCA_902798865.1 Pseudoselenomonas ruminantium
ATATTCTAACTGTGGTTAACCACCCTTATGCACAGTTAACACTATTTATTAGTTAAAAGTAGCAAATAAGCCCTTGTTTTGTTGTGTAATATTGTGTATAATATTATTGAGGTGAAACAATGACCACAGCAGAACTTGTTAGGCTGCTGAAGAAAAACGGCTGTTATTTTATCGACAAAGGCACCCGCCACGACTTCATGAAAAGCCCCATAACCGGACGTGAATTTATGATTGGTCGGCATGGTTCGCAAGAAGTTGCAACGGGAACCCTGCATAAAATCCTGAAAGCCGCTGGAGTCAGCCTCAAATGAGAAGCAGGGCATTTGTGCCCTGCTAATTACTATAGATACAAATTGGAGGGCTTGCGCTATGAAATATGTTTACCCTGCTATAATAACTTATGACGGCGAAGCATACCTTGTGGATTTTCCTGATTTGCCGGACTGCTTCACAGACGGGCAAACGCCAGAGGAAGCACTGGAGAACGCTGCTGATGCGTTGAATCTTTTTCTGTGGCACTATGAAAAGAATAAACGGTCTATTCCTGCTGCCACTTCCATAGCCTCGTTGAAAGCGCCGGAACGTGGATTTATTTCCATGATTAAAGCCGATACACTAGCCTATGCCCGGCAAAATGACAAGCGGGCTGTAAGAAAAAATTTATCTATACCGCAATGGCTTAATACATTAGCTGTAGAAAATAACATCAACTTTTCGAATGTGCTGCAAAAGGCATTAATGCAGGAATTGAATGTTACAGCTCAATAAATATACATGTGGTTTTTAACATACGTATTCTGTGGATTATGTAAAAAAGCATCCCAGCTACTAAGAAAATCGCATAAATCGTGACCGGCTCACTTTACGGTGGGGCGGTCTTTTGTTATGTTTAGGGCAGAAAATTTTGGTCGAGGGAGTGTTGTTTGTGGGGAAAGTGGTAATTATCGGCTCTGGGCCTGCTGGCGTTTCAGCAGCCCTTTATGCTCGGCGGGGGGGAGCTGAGGTGACGGTGTTCAGCAAGGGGCTGTCCCTTAGCGGGCTGGAGAAAGCGGAGAAGATTGAAAACTATTATGGGCTTTCTGAGCCGATTTCGGGAGCAGAACTTCATGCACGGGGAATTGACGGAGCGAAGAAGATTGGCGTGGAGTTTGTGGAAGATGAGCTGTTAAGCTTGATGTTTAATGAGAGTTTTACGGGCTTTAAGGTAACTGGTAAAAAACATGAATTGGAAGCAGACAGTGTGATTGTCGCGACTGGGGCGGCCCGACAATCTTTGCCCATACCAGGCGTGAAAGAATTTGAGGGTAAGGGCATAAGCTACTGTGCAACCTGTGATGCATTCTTTTACCGCGGCAAGACCGTAGCTGTGGTGGGGGCTGGTGCTTATGCCCTGCATGAGGCACGGGCGCTCCTGCCTCATGCAGCGCAGGTTATACTGCTGACCAATGGTGCAGACCCTGTGCCGGAAGTGTCTCCGGAAATCCGCGTTTGCACGACAAAAATCGCCGTCATTGACGGCGATAAGCGGGTGGAAAGAGTTGTTTTTACTGATGGAACATCCTTGAGCCTTGACGGCGTATTTATTGCCCTGGGGACGGTCGGCAGCACGGCAATTGCGAAAAAAATCGGTGCCCGGCTTGAGGGGAATCATATTAAAATTGATGCGCATGGAGCCACTAATGTACCGGGACTCTTTGCGGCTGGCGACTGCACCGGTGGACTGCTGCAGATTGCCAAGGCCGTATATCAGGGGGCGGAGGCAGGACTTTCTGCCGTAAAGTACCTGCGAACTAAATAGCCCAGCCGTGATGCAGCGGCCCTGCGCCATGCCCCAGATTGAGGCCGGCCTGCAGGGCACCGGTGATATAGGTTTTGGCGTTCTTTACGGCAGTTGTTAATTCTTCCCCTTTTGCCAGATTGCTGGCAATGGCGGAAGACAGAGTGCAGCCGGTGCCGTGGGTGTTGGGATTGTCGATATGTTCGCCCTTCAGCCACAGGGGGCCGTCTGCAGTGTAGAGCAGGTCGTCGGCGTCCTGCAGGCGGTGGCCGCCTTTGCAGAGCACATTGCAGCCGTAAGTTTCGTAAAGTTTTTGGGCGGCTAGTATCATATCTTTATGGCTCTTGATTTCCAGACCAGCCAAAACCTCGGCTTCCATGAGATTGGGGGTAATGACTGTGGCCAGCGGCAGAAGTTGTTCTTTCAATGCCGAGATGGCGTCTTCATTCAGCAGCCTTGCTCCGCTGGTGGCCACCATTACGGGGTCGACCACGATGTTTTTCGCGTGATACTGGGTGAGCTTAGCGGTGATAACCGCAATCAGTTCGCTGTCAAAGACCATGCCGGTTTTGACGGCATCTGGGAAAATATCGGTAAAGACGCTGTCTAATTGTGCGGCAAGAAAATCAGGGGCTGTTCTGGCTACGGCTGTTACGCCTGTGGTATTTTGGGCAGTCAGGGCGGTGATGGCGCTCATGCCGTAGACACCACTCGCCAGCATGGTCTTGAGGTCAGCCTGAATGCCTGCCCCGCCGCTGGAGTCACTGCCGGCAATGGTCAGAACGGTTTTGAGTTCGCATTTTTTTTCCATAATCAAAGCTCCTTTGCAATAAGCTGTCGCAGGTTTGCGGCGGCTTTTTTGATGTCCTCTTGGGCAAAGATGGCCGATACCACGGCGGCGCCGGCAATGCCTGTGCCGGAAAGCTGAGTGATATTATCTGCGCCAATGCCGCCGATGGCCACCACGGGAATATCCACAGCGGCTGTAATGGCTTTCAGCGTATCAAGAGGGACTTCGACGGCATCGGTCTTCGTGCCGGTGGGAAAGACGGCGCCTACGCCTAAATAGTCAGCTCCGTCTTGGCAGGCGGCAACAGCCTGCTCGATAGTCTGTGCCGATACGCCGAGAATTTTATCCGGCCCTAAAAGCTCACGAGCCTTGGCGGCGGGCATATCGTTCTGGCCGATATGGAGACCGTCGGCATCACAGGCCAGCGCAATGTCCAGAATATCGTCCACGATAAAGGGAACATGGTAGTTTTGGCAGAGTGCTTTTATTTCCTTGGCGATGCGCAGAAATTCGTCAAAGGACAGGTGCTTTTCCCGCAGTTGTAGACAGGTTACGCCGCCGGCCAGGGCTTTTTCTACCGCTGCGGCAAGGGAGTCGCCATTCAGCCAGCGGCTGTCGGTGACGGCATAGAGCTGTAAAGCGGCAGCGGTAATATTAGCAGATTTCATATTTTGCCCCCTTATTTAGTTCTTCAGCCGTCAGGTGACAGATGGTGTCGATTATGCGGTTGCGGTAGGTGGCATTGCCTTCATGGGGAAGAAGGTGCTTATGGGCAATCTCGCCGGCCAACCCCATAGCCATCACAGCAACTGCGGCGGCTTCCAAAGGTTTTGTGGCATTTGCGGCAATGCAGGAGGCAACGAGGGCGGAGCACTGACAGCCGGTGCCCGTGATACGGCTCATTTCCGGATGACGGATGATATAGCAGTTTTTCGTGTCGGCAACCAAATCAATGGCGCCGGTAATGGCCACAATGGTGTTTAACTGCTGAGCGGCCTGCTTGGCAAATGCACAGGAACTTGCGAGGTTTTCCTCGGTTACGCTGTCCACGGCGGCGGCATCTACGCCTTTAGTGTTGCCTGTGCCATGAATCAGGGTCTTGATTTCCGAGATATTGCCCCGCACGCAGGTAACGCTGCCGGTCTGCAAAATATCGAGTGCGGTCTGCGTCCGCAGTTTAGTGGCACCAGCCCCTACCGGGTCGAGCACAACCGGATGGTTTAATTCCTTTGCTTGGCGGGCGGCGCTCAGCATGGCCGGGATAGTACGCCCGTTGAGCGTGCCGATATTCAGACATAGCCCTGTGGCAAGCTTCGTGATTTCCGCCGCTTCGGCTGCATCATCGGCCATAACGGGGCTTGCCCCGCATGCCAGGGTGATATTGGCCACATCATTTACCGTCACATAGTTGGTGATGTGATGAATCAGCGGTGCATTCTTACGAATGTTTTCCCAGGTGTTAAACAAATAAATTCCTCCTTTGCGTATGCGTGGAGGGAAAAGGGCAAACGAAAAGGACTATCCAATTTTTGGATAGTCCCGAATGACGTTATTCCTAATTCCCTACGTTGGCATTATCCAAATCAGGTGCGGTCGAAGTGCATAACTTCCTCTCAGCCCGTCTGCGAGCTCCCGTGTATGTGATTATGTCTTTAGTTTAGCGGTCAAGGATAGTTTTGTCAAATAATGTGGTTATTAATAAAGTAAATATCTTCTGTTTTGCTTGTCTTGATAATATTGCCCTTCGGTGCTATAATCGGGGCATAGAGAAGCGTATGACAAGGGGAAACGCCATTCAGGTCGTTGCCCCTTTGTCGTTTGTGGAGGGATATGTTTGTCGGGGAGAATTTTTACGATTGAGGAGAAGTGCAAGGCCTGCAACAAATGTATTGCAGTCTGCCCCGTAGATGCAGCCAATCAGGTTTATCGGGCGTATGACCGGGAACGTAAGGTAGCGGTAGGTGAACGGTACTGCATTTCCTGCGGCGCGTGTATTAAGGCCTGCGACCATGGCGCCAGAGACTATCGGGATGATACGGAGCGTTTTTTCGAGGACTTGGCGGCAGGGGAAAAGATTCATTTGGTGGCAGCACCTGCAGCTCAGGTAAATTTTCCGCAGCTTTTTCGCCTGTTTGGCTGGCTGAAATCCTTAGGCGTAGGCAATATTTATGATGTGTCTCTGGGGGCAGATATTGCTACCTGGGCCTATTTGCAGGCGAAAAAAGCCTTGCATTTGGACTCCATGATTGCTCAGCCCTGCCCATCTATTGTGAATTACTGTGAACGTTATCTGCCGGAGCTTCTGCCGTCGTTGGCACCGATTCAAAGCCCGTTAATCTGCCTGGCCATTTATTTGCGGCAGGTTGAGCATTTAGAGGGGAAGATTGCCTTTTTGTCGCCCTGTATTGCCAAGGCGGATGAAATAGAAGACCCTCAATAATTGATGAAATCCCGTGAACCAGGGAACTTGAACCAGGGTACATTCTGTCCGAACTCTTCCAAAGCATAGTCTAAATGGTTCTCAAGCTGACTGGCAGCCAAGTCGTTCCATTTTATCTTAGCCATGGATATTTGTTTTCAAGGCGAGTATGAAATTCTACAGAGGATATCCATTTCGATGGATCGTTGCGCTGAGCATCTGCATTGTCCAAGGCAGTCTCCAATTCCTCAAGGGTATGAGGATAACCAAAGTCGTGATTCGATTTGATATCCTTATTCTTTTCGTCCATGACTATTATGTAATTTATACTGCAAAGGTAGCGATTATTTGAATATCTTCCAAATGTTAGAAGATAATTTTCGCCCCAGAAGAAAAAGTCACACCGTGCCTCTGTCCCGGTGTGAGGTAGTCACATCCTGGGAACCAGGGGGACTGGTCCCTGTCTCACACACCGTGCCAGCACAGTGTAACCTTTCCATCCCCCCTCGATCACCACTTTTTTCTCTCAAAAGTTTGTTAAGTTCGAAAAAACTATTTATCTTTGCGGTGTGAAATAGAAATGTGTAAAGATGCAAAGACCAGAAATAGTTGAGCAGATAAAGCAAACGATTCACAAGACAGAACCTACTGCAACAGCAATTCTTTATGGTTCTGAAGCTCGAGGCGATGCTCGTCCCGA
>CADBYQ010000201.1 GCA_902798865.1 Pseudoselenomonas ruminantium
TGGTGGAGATGAATGAGGTGGCGCAGATACTCAAATATGCCACCAAGAACAGTCTCGTCATCCTTGATGAAATCGGCCGCGGCACGAGTACCTTTGACGGCATGAGCATTGCCCGCGCCGTGATTGAACACATCGAGCAGAAGGTTCATGCCAAGACCCTCTTTGCGACGCATTACCATGAACTCACGGATTTGGAAGACGATATCGTCAAGAATTACTGCGTGGCCGTAAAAGAGCGTGGCACGCAGGTGGCCTTCCTGCGGCGCATTGTGCCCGGGGCGGCCGATAAGTCCTATGGTATCCATGTGGCGCGGCTCGCAGGTCTGCCTAAGAGCGTGACCAAGCGGGCGGAAGATATTCTCGCTGAACTCGAGTCGGAAGCGGCCGCAGCTGTGCCCGCAGCAGAAAATGTCAAGCAGGAAACCAAGCAGGCCCCAGCTTCCATGGATATGATGGGCTCGCTGTTTGCGAACAGCCTGAGCGACAAGCTGCTGGCGCTCGATGTAATGACCATGACCCCGCTCGAGGCCATGAATGAACTCTATAAACTGCAGGAGCAGGCGAAAAGGGAGGCAGGACAGGCATGACGAAAATTCATGTGCTTGACGATAACACCATCAACAAAATCGCCGCCGGCGAAGTGGTGGAGCGTCCGGCATCGGTAATTAAAGAACTTATTGAAAACGCCATGGATGCGGGGGCAACCCGTATCGAAGTGGAAATCATGGCAGGCGGTACATCCTTTATGCGGGTGACGGATAACGGCAAGGGCATGAGCAAGGAAGATGCCTCCGTGGCCATCCTGCGGCACGCTACGAGCAAGATTCAGGAGGTTTCGGACCTCAACAGCATTTCCACCATGGGCTTCCGTGGTGAGGCCCTGCCGACCATTGCCTCCGTGTCCCGCTTTACCATGCTGACCCGTGAGCCGGGCAGTGATTTGGGGACGAAAGTGGAAATCAGCGGCGGCAAGGCGCCGGATATCATCGAAATGGGCTGCAATGTGGGCACGAGCATCAAGGTGGAAGACTTGTTCTTCAACACGCCCGCCCGCAAGAAGTTCCTCAAGACCAATCATACCGAGGGCGGCAAAATCAACGATTTCATTATCAAGCTGGCACTGTCCCGTCCCGATATTGCCTTTCAGTTTATCAACAACAACAAAACCTCAGTGGTGACGCCGGGCAATGGCAATCTCTTTGATACCGTGCAGGCCATTTATGGCGGGCAGGTAGCGGACTCTTTGCTGACCCTTAACCTGGAGGATGAAGACCTGAAGATTTCGGGCTTTATCACCAAGCCTTCCATGCTCAAAAGTTCCCGCACTTGGCAGACCTTTATCGTCAATGGCCGTATCATTCAGAACCGCGCCATTGCCAAGGCGATTGACAATGCCTACCGCTCGCTGATTCCGAAAAGCGGCTTCCCTTTCACGGTGCTCAAAATCGAAGTGCCGCAGCGTACGATTGACGTCAATGTGCATCCGCAGAAAAGCGAAATGAAGTTCGAGGATGAGAGCCGCATCTTTAAGGCCGTCTATAAGTCGGTTTTAGATGCTATCCGTCCAAGTTCCGGCAATCTGACGGAAGTGGCGGCGGTTGTGGAAAAGCCCAAGGTGGAATACACGATGGAACCCATGCAGTTTGTGCCCGCCAGTGCTCCGGCACCGCAGGTGAGCGCGTCACAACCTGCACGGGGAAATTATCAACCCAAGACCATTTATGAGGCAGTCAGCCGCCCGGCAGTGAAACCTGCGGTAAGTTTTGCCGAAGCACAGAAACAACTGCAGCAGGAGCGGCAGGTGCATTATCAATCGCAGGAGCGCCATGAGCAGGTAGCCGATAGCCCACAACTGGACCAGTCCAAT
Organism: Pseudoselenomonas ruminantium; assembly: GCA_902798865.1. GTDB lineage: Bacteria > Bacillota > Negativicutes > Selenomonadales > Selenomonadaceae > Selenomonas_A > Selenomonas_A ruminantium_L. The sequence goes on from CADBYQ010000201.1 coordinate 1,868, forward strand.
GTTGGTGCGTCAAATGACCAGTCAAAAATGGACATGTCAACTGTTGACCAGTCAATTGCAGAGCAGCCTGCCGAAAATACAGGGCGTATGATTCCTATTGGACAGGTCGACTTGACCTATATTATCGCGCAGGATTTGAAAGGGCTATACATTATCGACCAGCATGCCGCCCATGAGCGCATCTTGTTTGATAAGCTCTCCGCTATGGCGGATGGCATTCCCTCTCAGCAGCTTTTGGTGCATCAGCTTCTGACTTTTGACCGCAAAGAGGCGGCCTTGGTGGAGGACAACAAGGAACTCTTTGCTAAATTGGGCTTTCATTTGGAGGCGGCAGGCGACTTTGACTACCGCCTAATGGAAGTACCGGCTGATGTGCCTGTGGGAGAGGCCGAGGATATTATCCGGGAGATCCTCATGGATTTGGGTAATATGCATGAGACAACCGCCAAGGAAATCCGGCAGGCGTGCCTTGCGACAACTGCCTGCCGGGCGGCGATTAAAGCTGGCGAGGAACTCAATATGCGGCAGATGGAGATTTTGCTGGATGAGCTCTCTACAACGGCCTTTCCCTATACCTGCCCCCATGGCCGCCCGACGATTTTGAAATTCAGCAGTGAAGATTTAGCCAAGATGTTCAAGCGGACAGGCTTTGGCTTTTGAGAAAGTGATGGATAGATTATTGAACGAAAATAAATTGCTGGCCATAGCGACCACCGGCCGTAAATGGAATCGCCCCAGTGAAAAACTGGCACGGGAAATGGCAGAACGGCTAAAGATTCCTTACGCCGAACGCGGGCGCACGAATATACCAGAGCTTTGCCAAAGCTATGACGCCAAGTTTGCATTGGTGGCGAAAAAAGGCCTGCTGACCCTCGTTACACCGGAAGCGGAGCTCTTTTTTCACCCCAATATGGCACACTTGCGCATGAAAAATCTGCGCTTTGGTGATGGCGACCGCATGGCTGAGGCTATGGGCTTAAAGCCGGGCATGGATGTGCTCGACTGCACATTGGGCTTTGGCGCAGATGCCATTGTGGCCAGTGCCGTGGTGGGCGAAAGCGGCAGCGTTACGGGCCTGGAATCCCAGCCGCTGATTGAAGCGGTGGTGGGCTATGGACTGGCCAATTATGAAAAGGACACCGAACAGATTATCGCGGCCATGCGTCGGGTAAAGACCGTCTGCACAGAGGCTTACGAATACCTCAAAGCCCAACCGGACAACTCCGTGGATGTCATCTACTTTGACCCTATGTTCCGCCATCCCTTTGCCGAGAGCAAAAACATTGCGCCCCTGCGGCCCGTGGCCAACAAAAATCCGCTGACATTGGAGACTATCGCCGAAGCCCGCAGAGTGGCAAGACAGCGCGTGGTGCTTAAAGAATCCAGCAAAAGCCGGGAGTTTGCGCGTTTGGGCTTTACGGAACGGGCTGGCGGCAGATACAGCAAAGTACAGTATGGGATAATTCGACTGTGCTGAGCGTGATATTTTTACTGCAGTTACTGAATAGGATACACTAAAGCAAAGGCGGTCCGCTGACTGATATGCTCCCCTTATGAGAGACAGTAAAAAATATAACTGTCATCATAGGGGGAGTTTTCTATGCCCAAACACCAGAAAATAGCAATAGAAGAAAAAATAGAATATGTAAGAGCTTATCTGCGCGGAGAAATTACTCAAGGTGATATTAGCAAAGCTACAGGAGTAAGATTATCCTCAGTACAAATGTGGATTAAGCGCTACGAGGCAGAAGGTGTTGACGGATTTTATACGGACAACGGTAACAGAGTTTATTCACCAGAAACCAAGACAATGGCCGTTCTAGAATACTTAAACGGTAAGGCTGGTCAGCTGGATATTTGTCGGAAGTACAAAATTCGTTCCAGATGCCAGCTTCAGACCTGGATTAAGGTGTATAATGCTCATGGAGACCTTAGCTCCATGAAATATTCAGGAGGCGGAAGCTACATGAGCAAAGCACGCAGCACTACACAGGAAGAACGTCTGCAAATCGTCCAGGAATGCCTGGCTTCAGATAAGAAC
>CADBYQ010000202.1 GCA_902798865.1 Pseudoselenomonas ruminantium
CAGCATTGGCTCAGCTTTCGCTGAAGGAACAGCAGGTCCTGCGAATGACTTATTGGCTGGATATGTCTGCGGTTCAGATCGGTGAAGTCCTGTCCATGACTCCGGATGCTGTCTGGAAAAATATCAGCCGGGCAAGGAAGACATTGCAGAAAATCCTGCGGTGATGTCAGGTTTATGCCTGCCCTGCATATAATAGTAATGAAGGATAGATTAAGGGGGGCAGGAGATGAATGAGGAAAAACTGACGGAACGACTCAGGCAGTTTGATTTCTCGGAACTGAGTCCATTGAAACAATCCTTGCGACAGGAATTGCTGGCCCGATACCAAGGGGGGAGGAATTCCCTTTGGCAGAGGTCATTGCCTGTAGATGAGCTGGATTATGTGTCAGCTGCCGGCAATCCGCAATTGCAGGAATATAAGCCATGGGAAAAGAAATAAGCCGGGGATACATTTATCTCGAATTAACCGGTAAAATGCAATTAGGAGCAGGTAGCAGTGTGTAATTAGGCTTGCCTGAACTTTGTGTTTGTGTTACACTTTGTGTAAGATGATTACACAAAGTGGAGAGATTTTTATGAAGCGTGTCATCATACATGTGGATATGGATGCTTTTTTTGCCTCTGTGGAAATCCGGGACAATCCTAAACTGAAGAACAGGCCGGTAATTATCGGTGCCAAGCCCCATGAGCGTGGTGTGGTTTCCACCTGCAATTATATTGCCCGGAAGTATGGCGTCCACTCGGCTATGAATATCAAGGAGGCATACCGGCTTTGCCCGCAGGCGGTCTTTATGCACGGTGACTATGAAAAATACCGCCAGATATCCGCGGAGCTGCATCATATTTGGGAAACTTATGCAGATGTTACGGAGTACATTGCCTGTGATGAAGGTTATTTAGATGTAACCCGTTCCGTAAAGAATTTTCATAGTCCTGAGGAATTGGGACTTTTGATAAAAGCCAGGGTAAAAGCTGAGACGGGGCTGACCTGCTCCGTGGGTATCGGCTATTCCAAGTCGGCGGCCAAGATGGCCAGTGAGGAGAAGAAGCCGGACGGCTTTTTTGTGATTCCTGACCGGGAGTCGTATTGTAAGCTGATTAGTGACCGGGATATCCGCGTGATTTTTGGTATTGGCAAGCGCACGGCAGAAAAATTAAATGGCTTTAGTATCTATAAGGTCAAAGATATTATTGCCAAGTCCAAACAGGTGTTGGAAATGTTGGGAGCAAAACACGGCAACTTTATCCTCAATTCGGCTTTGGGATTGGATAACCGGCCGGTGATTCATTATGATGCCGCCGATGCCAAGTCATTGAGCCGGGAAATGACCTTTCAGAAGGACCAGCGGAATTTTGGCTTTTTGCAGGATGTGCTGCTGATTTTGGCTCGTAACGTGGATGAACGGCTCAAGAAACGGGAGCTTTATGGCCGGACGGTAACATTGAAGATTACCTATGGGGATATGAAATCCATTACCCGTTCTCAGACCTGTGAAAGTACCAATGATGGCTATGAGATTTATAAAATAGCGGTGGAACTGTTGCGAAAAGTAAAACGCCAGCCGGTGCGCCTCATAGGTCTGGGTATGCAGAATCTCAGCAAAGACTATATCCGCCAGCTATCGTTTGCCGATTGGCAGGACAAGCAGCAAACGGGTGGCATGGAGCAGGGAATTGGTCAGCTGGAACAGCGCTATGGCGTGGATTTGTCCTTGGAAAAAATGCACTCAGCTTTGGGTTATATCTATCAGGTGGTGGAGGAGATGGCAGCGCGTCTCAGATGAAGAAAAATCATTGACATAATCCTGGGGAAGCTGATATACTAATTGCAAAAGTAAATAGGCCATGCAGGGCTGACGGATTAGTGGAAATGACCACATGCACTGTATGGTTAAGATAAGCCGACCGTCTGGGCAGAGATTTTTGTCCAGGCGGTTTTTGTTTTGCCCGCCGGGAAAAATCTCTTTTCGGTTGCTGTTTATACAGCAGAAAGGATGGTTTTTATGCGGAATCGTTGGCTGATTGCTTTAGCTGCAGTGGGTATTCATATTTCCATTGGTAGCGTCTATGCCTGGAGTGTTTTGACCCGGCCGATTATGGCGGAGATGGGCTTTACCCTGTCGGAGACGACCTGGACGTTTTCTTTGGCTATTCTGTTTTTGGGCATGTCCGCAGGTTTCTTGGGGCGGTTTGTGGAAAAACATGGCCCGAAGAAAAGCGGTCTTTTGTCCATGGCGTTCTTCGGCACGGGGATGTTTGGTACAGCGCTGGCTTTTTATCTCCACAGTTTGCCGCTCTTATATCTCTTTTATGGTGTGATTGGCGGCATCGGTTTGGGCGTGGGCTACATTACGCCGGTATCGACTTTGGTCAAGTATTTCCCCAATCATCGCGGCTTTGCCACCGGGCTGGCCATTATGGGCTTTGGCTTTGCGGCCTTGATTGCCGGGCCGGTGATGCAGTATCTGACGGCGCAGTTTGGTTTGGTGGAAAATTTCCTGATTCTGGGCACGGTCTATATGGTGCTGATTGGCGCATCGGCCATGTATCTGCAGCCACCGGTACTGCCGGAGGGAAGTTCCGCAGTCAAGAAACTGCAACATGGTGTTACGGCAGCAGAGGCCATCAAGACCTGGCAGTTTGGTGCTCTCTGGTGGATATTCTTTGTCAACATCACCTGCGGCATTGGCCTGTTGGCGGTGGCTTCGCCGATGGCGCAGCAGGTCACGGGCATGGATGCGGCACAGGCAGCTTCGATGGTGGGCATTATCGGCCTCTTAAATGGCGGCGGGCGCATCCTTTGGTCAACGCTTTCGGATTATCTGGGCCGCGGGCTTACCTATATGGTGTTCTTTGCGCTGGAAACAGCCGCGTTCTGGCTGCTGGCAGGTACGCGTGATGCCATGCTGTTCCAAATGCTGGTGTTTCTGATTATCAGCTGCTATGGCGGCGGCTTTTCCTGCATGCCGGCGTATCTTTCCGATATCTTTGGCACGAAGGAACTCAGCGCCATCCACGGCCGCGTACTTACCGCCTGGGGTGTGGCCGGTGTCGTGGGGCCCACCATTGTAGCCTGGTTTTGGGAACACACCCATAGTTATGCAGATACGCTTTACTTCTTTGGCGCCTGCTTTGTGCTGAATCTTTTGATTGCCACGGTGCTGAAATTCCATGGCAACACGGTGGCAGTACCGGTGCAGACGCCGCAAGTGCATTAATCATATTGCTCTATTGCGGGGTTGACGAAACGATACCTGTATGGTAATATGCTCATACAGAGTTATCACACGCTAGTGAACTGAATAATGGGTCACCGGAGGACAGAGTGCCGTAGCACTGGGGATCGCAGGCTTATGCCTGCAGGCCGCCTGTCAGATAAGGTGCCGAGTGCGCTCGGTTTTTACGTACTTTTTGAGTACGTGGAAACCGGGCGCTTTTTTATGTGCAGAATGGAGGAATAAATCACATGAAGTTTCAAATGATGCCACTGCTAGCAGAAAATGAACGGCAGTTCAAACAAGATATGCAGGAAGCGTTTCAGTTCGGTGCGGAAAATACCTGCGGCAAGCTGGAGCGGGGCGAGGATCCCCGGCTCTGCGCGGTGAGAGAACTGTCCGAGGAGACCGGCTTCACCGCGGAGCGGCTCATCCATCTCACGGACATGTTCCCGACCCCGGGATATTCCGAGGAGAAACTATCGATCTTCCTGGCGGAGGGGCTCTGCCGCGCCGAAAAGGCGCTGGGACGCGGACACCGGCGCATCTTCTTCTCAAAGCCCTATTCCGATCCGGAAACGTTTGAAGAATCCAATGCCTCCGGGCGGGAACGGTTTGACTGGTATAATGATCTGCGTCACAGGACGGCAGCCTACCACACCAACGGCCCTACCTATCAGTGGACGCT
>CADBYQ010000203.1 GCA_902798865.1 Pseudoselenomonas ruminantium
AGATAATCCTCATAGCGCTTATCGCCGGTCGTGCGCATCATTTCGGCCGCCATCCAAAGCCGTTCCTGAATATCATTCGTGTCGTTATACGGGCCGGAACCACTTTCCTGCCCTTCATCTACACGGTAGATGGATTCCGGAGTCTTCGCAAGATATGCCCAAACCTTGTCGGCATCATGCTGCAGGGACTGCGCATAATTTTTATCCAAATCTTTGTAAACGCGGGCGCCAATGGCCAGGCTTGCGCCGTACATCGCCGTACTTGCCGTGCAGGTGCTGTAGAGGAAACGCTCCTGCGTATCCGTATCGGGGCTCTTGTCAAAACCCGGCCACTGGGCACCGGCCACCTTATGGAAGGTGCTGCCATCACGGCGCATCATTTTCTTGAGGAAGTCCAGTTCATATTTTACTTCACTGAGGGCATCGGGGAGCTGTTTGTCGCTTTGGGCACCTGCGGGGAATAACAGCTGTCCCTTGGTGAAATGGTCCGGATGTGCCTCATAGGCCAGCAGAAGTTCTGCCGCCGCAATCGCACCGGTCGTGGTGTATTTGCCATAGTCACCGGCATCATACCAGCCGCCGGACACATCCACCTTGTCGCCTTTTTGATTGAGCTTGTCGGTGAAGTACACCTTTGCTTCTTTGTCCTGTGCATGGCCCATGTTTATCTGCAAATCGGTTACGCCTTTATCATTAAGGGGAGTCCCGCTGCGGGACAAGGTAAAGGACCGCCAGGTTTGCACATTGGGAACAGCATAAACATTATCACCAATGACAAATGCATAGGACTCACGATTACCGACTTTCAGCTTGTATGTGCCGGGCGTGTTCAGCGAAGTAAAGTCCGCCCGCCGCAAGTTTTCTTCCGACAGCTCATCTGTTTTGGCAGCCGACAGCTTGCCGCTAAAGACCACCTGATTGGTCTTGGCATCGACAATGCTGAATTCATCCGCACCGGAATCCGTTACCATGGCCGTTTTATCATAACCGGTAAGATAACCTACCTGATCGACGTGCATGCCGGCATCAGCAGCCTCTCCATAAGCAGCTGCCCCATAGGTTCCCACCATGGCCAGACCGGCCAGCACCAGCCGGCAAAGTTTCTTGCTTTGCATGCTATCCACTCCTTATTCTGCGAACGGCGTATATTTGATGGATTTATATTCAGCAGTCACCGGCAGCTTGGAATCATCAAAGGCTTTCAGCCATTCATCCACGCCCTTGCCATTCCAGGCATTCATCATAATCTTGCCCTTGGTTACCGGCAGGTCTTCATTTTCCCGGCGGAAAACTTCCTTGCCATCCACAAACCAGATGATGGAATTCTTGTGCCATTCAAAGGCATAGGTATGGAAATCCTCCGAGGCATCAAAGCCCAGGTCAATCATCTTTTCATGGCCGCCCTTGCCGTTGCGGAAGTAATTGAGCTGCACCTTGGTGGTATCCTTGCCCAGCACCTCAAAGTCAATTTCATCCCAAGGGTCGCCGTCATAAGGACCGGTATAGGTGAAGAAGGAGGATACAACGCCGTCATTTTTGATGGCCTTCATCACGACTTCATAACGGCCATAACCATAGGTGGCCTTGCTGCGGTATTCGCCGCCGGAATACGGTACTTTATCGGCTGCCGGATTAGGGGATTCATCCACCGTCAGCTGCAGCGCACCATCTTCAAACGTCACATTTTCCTTGTGCCAAAAGCAGTTAAAGGGCATGCCATTGGTCCAGCCATTGGAAGCTTCAAAGAGGCTGTTTTCCCCTTTGGACAAATCCACGGCAAAGGCATCTGCCGCCTTGGTCTCCGTTGCCGGGGCAGCCGCTGCTACCGCCGGGCCAAACAAATCCACAGGAACCGATACGGGTGCGGAAAGCGCCAGTAAAACGGCTGCAGCAACTGCTTTTTTACGAATATCCATCATGATTTCCTCCTCATTAATAGCTTAAATCCTCACCATTGCTAGCAATAACTTTCTGATACCAATAGAACGATTTTTTCGGGGTACGCGTCAGCGTTCCTTCGCCCTTGTTATTTTTATCGACATAGATAAAGCCGTAACGCTTTTCCATCTCACCGGTGCTGGCGGAAACCAGGTCAATCGGCCCCCAGGGGCAATAGCCCATCAGGGTCACACCATCTTCTTCCACCGCTTTTTTCATCTGAGCAATGTGTTCGGCAAAGTACCTGATGCGTTCATCATCCTGCACCATGCCGCTATCATCCGGCTCTTCATGCAGCCCAATGCCATTTTCCACAATCATCATGGGCAGTTCATAGCGTTCCGCCAGGACATTGAGCATATAGCGCAAGCCAACGGGGTCAATCTGCCAGCCCCAATCCGAAGCCTTGACATAGGGATTGGGTACTTCCTTGGCCAGGTGACGGCTGCTTTCGTCATATTCGCTGACAAAGCTCATATAGTACGACAGGGCAAAATAATCGACCTTGCCTTCTTCAAGCACCGCCAAATCGCCATCTTCCATCTTGATGTCATAGCCATGGAGTTCCCATTCCTTCAGCATATACTGCGGATAATGCCCACGGCACTGCACATCGCTGTAATAGAAGGTGCGGTTCATTTCCTTGAGGGCTGCTACTTGGTCAAGCGGCTTGCAGGTAGCCGGATAGGATGGCGACATGGCCAACATGCAGCCAATCTGGAAATCCGGATTGATCTTATGCCCTTCGATAACCGCCTTGGCCGACGCCACCAGTTCATGATGGGCCACCTGATAGAGCACCGCATAGCGGTCTTCACCATCTTTATAGATAACACCGGAATTGGTGAAGGGAGCAAAGGTCTCCTGAACATTGCGCTGATTGTTGATTTCATTAAAGGTCATCCAGTATTTGACCTTGTCCTTGTACCGCTTGAAGCAAACCGTGGCAAAGCGGACGAAGAAATCCACCAGCTTGCGGTTGCGCCAACCGCCATACTCCGTTACCAAATGATACGGCATTTCAAAATGGGAAAGCGTGATGACCGGCTCCATGCCGTATTTGTGCATCTCATCAAAGAGGTCATCATAGAATTTCAGCCCTTCTTCATTAGGCTCCAACTCATCCCCGTTCGGGAAAATTCTCGTCCAGGCAATGCTGGTACGGAAACACTTAAATCCCAATTTGGCCAGCAGGGCAATATCTTCCTTGTAGTGGGAGTAAAATTCAATGGCCTCGTGGTTGGGGTAAATCTTCCCCGGCAGCACGCCATCGGTAATTTCCCGAGGCTTGCCCGGGCCGCCGACGGTCATGACATCCGCCACGCTGATACCTTTGCCCCCTTCCTGCCAGCCGCCCTCCAGCTGATGGGCAGCTACCGCGCCGCCCCAGAGGAAACCTTTTGGAAAACTCATCTTCAGGCCCCCTTCTTCTCAGCATCAAAACGCTTGTATACTTCGATAAATTCCAAAGCAATGGTCTTAAAGCCCTCAGCACTCATCAGCTGGTCTTCGGCATGAAGAATCAACAGATTGATATTGCCGCCTTCCCCGGCAGCTTCCTTCTGCAACAGCCCTGCATGGGCATCATGCCCTTCTACAAACGCTTCATCTCCATCCTTAATCAGCCTTTCTGCCGCCTCATAATTTCCCTTTTTGGCTTCCTGAATGGCTTCGATATAGCAGCTGCGTGCTGTCCCCACCGCAGAAATTATCTGAAATGCAATCAGTTCTAAACCTTCCATCCGTCTCTTACCTCAATCATTCATCAATTTACGGGCAAATTCCAATGCCCCTTTACCGTCCATACGGCCATACATACGCATATCAATGGCATCCACAGGCACACCGGGCACCTGCTCGGCAATCTTGTTCTTCTGGAAGCGGACCTGGGGGCCGAGCAGGATGACATCGGCATCGGCACCTGTCAGTCCG
>CADBYQ010000204.1 GCA_902798865.1 Pseudoselenomonas ruminantium
AAAAAATTGTTGTGTTGGTTTTCATTTGTTGACTTTGTTTGACACAAGTGACCGTGCGCAGATGCAATTATGCCTTTTTATAGAGTATCGTGAGGCCGTCGCGCAGGGGCAGGATCACGGTCTCTACGCGTGGGTCGCGGGCTACTAGGTCGTTGAAGTCGAGGATATTGCGCTCTTTCTTCGCCGCCTGCAACGCCCTGCCGAAGTCGAGCGCCAAACCTGCATAGATTGCCGCAGTCTTGTGGTTGAGTGCAATATCTTCCTCAATCTGTTCTGCCTGCTGATTGAGGTAAGTATCGGCAAATTTTTTCAGCGCTTTCTTTACGGCATCGCGGCGTTCATCAAACTGTTTCCGCATATCGGGATACAGATTTTTCAAATCGCCATAAACTTTGCCCCGCATGGCCAGCCACGAAAATTTGCTCACCTGCCGGACAAGTTCATTCCATTTTTCGCCGTCGGGATTTGATTCCAGCACATTAAAGGCCTCGCGAATGGCGTCAAGACCGGCTAAATCCTGCTGAATAAGTTCCCCATAGGGAATCCAGGCCGCTTTTAAGGCAGGGTCATCACTGCCCAAGGCCATTCCCGCGCATTCCTCATACTGGCTGATAACCGCCAGCAGCCCGGCCCGCATTTCCGGCACCGCCGCAGTCAGCCAAGGCGAATCGGCAATGGTCTGTCCCGTACCTGACTGCTGGCTTTCCAGCCATTTTTCCGGAAAAGGCTGGCTTTGGGCAAAGCTATGCAGCCGTAGAATCGCCTGCTTAACCTCTTCGTCACCTTTTTCATCGCCATAATCGTCCATAAAGGAGATAAACTCCTCCCAAGCAGGCAGTTTATCCGCTTCTAAGGGGCGCTCGTATTTTTCCTCCAGCATGGTTTCCAAGGTATCACTCTTCAATAAAACGAGTTCCTGTTCACTGGCCAGACGGAATTTTGGGTCCACGTCAATCGCTTCAATATGCTGGCGGATAAGCCGCTGACAAAAGGAATGGAAGGTGCAGATATCCGCGCCGGTGAGCAGAACCCTTTGGCGTTCCAGCCGGGCAATGATGTCATGCTTGCTTGCAGCCGCTATTTCTTTTTCCAGCGCCGCTTCAATACGCTCCCGCATCTCCGCCGCTGCCGCATTGGTGAACGTTACCACGAGCAGCGCATCAACATCGAGCTCCCCTTCAATAAGCTGGCGGATAATGCGCTCCACCAGCACACGCGTCTTGCCGGAGCCTGCAGCTGCCGCCACCAAAATGTTGCGGCCACGTTCCTCAATGGCTTTCTGTTGGTCATCCGTGTATTGCATCGGCTAAATCCTCTCTTCCAATCTTTTCTGCCATGCGGCGTTCCATTTCTTCCTCATCAAAATTTCCCACCTCATGATAGGAATAACCATCAATCTCCGGGTCAAAACCGCAGATTACCCGATAATTACAGTAGTTGCAGGCCGTCCGCTCTGCATTTTTATCGTAACGGCAGGGATTTATCCGAATATCCCCGTTCAGGATGGCCCGGCCGGTGTCCTTCAACATATAATCCACATAGCCCAGCATGAGTTCAAACTCCTGCTGCGTGCGGATATAATGGCCCTTTACGGTTTCGCTGGTCAGTTCCCCATCCTTTTTCGTCTGCGGTTTGATGTGTTCCAAATTGGCATCAATGCTGCGGATAACCTCCATATCGGCCAGCACCCAGCCGGGCATAGTGAGTTTTTTGCGAATGGCATCGGCCATTTCCTCTGTTGTCAGCCGTTTGTCGGTAACAACGGTGGGATTATGCAGCAAGGCATATAAAATCCCCGCCGGCAAACGCTCCTTGTCCTGTTGCTTGAGCAGTTCCTGTCCCACCAGCACATAGACCAGTAGCTGCAACTTCAAGCCGTAATAGACCTCAAACAGGTTAATCACCGCCTGTCCGGTCTTATAGTCCAAGACGAGAAAATAGGGATTTTCCTGATGAACGTCCAGCCTGTCAATCTGTCCTTTAAGCGACAGGGAAAAGCCATTACCCAAAGGCAGTGGTGTGAGCTGCACGCGGTCAGCGGCATGGCCGAAGCCTTCTTCAAAGTAGGCGGGCTGAAATTCCGACATCGCCGCCCAGGCAGAAAGATGGTTAACTGCCTGCAGAGCCGTTGCCTCCATGCGCCGCTTGTAATGGCGGTAGTCCGGACGGCTAAGCAAAATTTCACTTTGCAGACGGGGCGCAATCTCCTCCACCAAATCATGGCAAATCTGCCCACGCCTCTCCTCCGGCACATCCTGCCAGCGGCGGTTATAATCCCGGCTCACCATTTCGCCATACTCCCGGATAACTTCATGCAAAAGCTGGCCTAAGTCCATATGGCGGAATTCATAAGTACGCCGTTCCGTAAGTTTCAGCCCATAGCTGGCAAAATGGGCAAAGGGACAACGACGGAAACTTTCAAACTGCGTGACACTGCCCCGCAGGAATTTCCCGCGCAAATAGATGGCCTGTGCCAGTTCCTTGGGAATGTTCTCCACCTTGGCCTTCGGCGACAGACCAGACAGAGCGAGCTGCAAGGAGCGCTGCATTTGGGGCTGTGCCAGCGCCCAATTGTAGACATCCCGCCAGAACTCGTCCATTTTTCGCTCATCCCGCTGACCGCGCAGGGCACTAGCCAGCCCGGACACTGCCGGCGTCGGTGCCGCCAACTGCAACATATCATGGCGGCCCAAAGTTTCCAAGGGAATAGACAGGAACGGTAACTTGGGGAAACATTTTTGCAGCCGTGCCACTAGTCCTGCCGGCTGCAGGCCATTGCCCTCGGCATCGGCTAAAGCATAAGAAATCCACAGATATTCCCGCGCCTCATTAAAGCCACGGTACAGCAGGAAGCGCTCACCAAAGCTGCGCTCCTGACCGCCGCGGGAAATCACCGGACGCTCCCCATTGTCTGCCGGCATTTTGGCAAAGGCATCTGCTAAATGCAACCGGTCGGCGTCGGTAAACATGCCCTGTTCACCGATACGGCGCGGCATAGCCCCCGCATTAGCCCCTAAAATATAAATGGCCCGCGTGCCCGCCAGACTGTTCTGGTCAAGGGAGGACACCGTGACATAATCCAGCCCGGGCGGAATCAAGGAAAGGGTCACGGCATCGAGCCCATCGCCCAATACGGCAGCAAAATCGCTCAGGCTCATCTTTTCTGCCCCGCTGATTTCCACCAGCTGGTCAAAAAATTCCATGATGTCGTCCCAAATCTGCCGGTGCTCGGCGGCATCGGCCATCCGGCCTTCACCTTCCGCCACTTCCTGCCACTTGGCTAAGTGCGCAGGTACTTCCAAAGCAATCAGGAAATCATACAGGGCCGTCACCTGTTCGGTCACATTCTCGGCCTGCCGGATTGACTGGTCAAACCCGGCCAAGGCCTCCACAGCCTGTCGCCGCAGGCCGTCAATCTGGCTCAGGGCAAGATTCTGGCGCGTCGTGCTGCTATCGTCGATGGCTGGCGTCAGCTCGCTGAGACGGTAAAAGGTGTTCAGATCGATTCTGATACGACGGTCGAGATGAACATGACGACGAGTGATGTCGTGAAGGCGCATATGTCTGCTACGATTAAGGGCGCTCGCGTCGTCAGCGAGTCCTTTGACAAGGATGGCGCTTACACGGTCACGATGGAGGTGCCGATGTTCGGCGTGACTTCGTCTATCGCGAAAGCCGTTCTGCCGCAGCCGACGGTAAAGGAGCCGTTCCCGCAGCCCGTTGCTTCGGTAGCTCCGGCACCAGCTCCCTCGACGTCGGTTAATGTTGAGGTAAAGGTCAATACCCCGACCCCGCAGCAGTCTCAGACTCCGGCTGCTCCGCAGCAGTCGGCCGCTACGCCTGCNNNGCCCCATCCGTTCCTGCCAGCTCGGCTGCTCCGGCTCCCGTTGGCCAGGCGGTTGGCAACTACACGGGCCTCATCGTTGACTGCCGCGGCCTCGGCCTGCGTCCGGTCATGAGCCCGGTCATCAAGAACGCTGAGGGCAACCCCATCTATGGGTACAAGAACCTCAATTATGACCTGATCGTCAAGCAGGGCATGGCATCCTACACGTCGGATATGGGCCAGGCTGCCCGTGCTGGCAGCAACCCGCTGGTGGTCAAGGCTGTTTCGCTGGACAACCACAATGGCAATCCGGTGCTGAGCACGGCAGATGCGAACCGCGTGCTCATCGAGAACGGTGCTACGCACTTCCTCGATAACACGAGCGTCGTATTTGTACGCTGATTTTTCTTTCGGATTGAATATCTTTCATCCTGTTCCTTTGGGGAACAGGATTTTTTTGTTGTTATGCTTGACGATGGCGAGGAATCCTCCTATAATAAGCAAGTAATTAGTTAGCAAGCTAACTATATAGCGAGGTGAGAATTTGAAACGGGAAATGATCCCGACCTGGGAAGAATTGGAACGTCATAAAAAATTAGTGCCGGAGATCAATCCGGCGGCGGTCATCGCGATGCTGGGCATCAAACAGGCCGGTGAGGATGTG